>JAPPAB010000104.1 GCA_026705765.1 Gemmatimonadota bacterium | reverse complement strand
GTCTGGTACGGAAAGGCGACCGGGGTCAGGGCGCGTTACTTCCATGATCACAGGGGGTTCGGCGACGAGAGGTTCGATATTTTCGACGATCTCCATTGCTTCTTGTACTCGGGTCTTGATGAGGGCGCGGGCATCCACTGGTGCCATGTGGAGCGCACATAATTCGCCCAGGCCTTCTTTTACAGGTGCTGTGACAATGTTATTGACCCAGCGCTCGGATTCGGTACATGCGTGCAAATCGCCCGATGTAAAGACCCAGGGAATCCCCAGATGGCCACACAAATAAGCCGCCATTTCCATCTCGCCGACTTCGGCACCATTGACGCGATAGATCATCCTGCGGCTCATCGAATGTGCGAGACATCCGTTGGGCGTGCCAGTCATCGCATGCATGCCCAGTTGGATCAATGCGTCAAATCTGGGGGATAATCCCGGCAGCCAGCAGGGGCGGTTGACACCCTGTACGAGTTTTACGCCTGAGATCAATTCTTCTGACAAGATGGTGCGCCCCGCTCCATGTGCGTCATTGATGATTATCTCTTCTACACCCGCTGCAAATAGTCCTTCGGCTGCGGCGTTGACTTCACCTGTCAATAATCGCTGCATCTCTGCGCGGTCGTACACGCCTTTTGCCGTTGTCGCATCTTCCCGGTGTCTCGGATCCCAGTCATCTACTCCGGCTGAACCTTCCAAATCGGTCATCATGTAAACGGATTTTACGGACATGGGGTTCTCCTTCACACGTCAATCACGCACAATTGGCAAATTTCAGATGCGTCGCTGGCGTATAGAATCTGCGAGCTATCTTGCCGCCATACCGGGTGCAGATGGGTTCCGGCATGGGAGTGGTCGAAGACCGGGAGTTCCAATAGTGTTTCAATAGTATCGGTTTCGACATCTACAAGCAGGAATTTGGCTTCTTTTGTCGTGTGGTTCACGACATCTATGACAATGTATTTGCCGTCTGGAGAAAAGGAGGGATGTCCCGATCCCTTTGCGCAGGTTACAGCCAGACGCTCTTCACCGGTTTCCACATCGGTCAATATCAGTTTATTGCCCGGTGAGCCTTCAAATGGGCTGTTGGTCAGTATTTCTCGACCATTGGGATGCCACAGCGGGTGGTTGCCAAATTCTCCTACGCGCTTGAGATTTGAGCCGTCGGCATTGATGACGTACACATCTTTCACTCTGGGAAGTTCGCCGTATTTGCGGTCAAAATGGATTTCGTTGGTGAATACAAACATCATCCGAATGCCATCGGGCGACCATTTGGTGTGCTTGACAAACAAATGCCAGTCGGCAATTTCATCCCGGCGGGGATGGAGTGCCAGACAATCGGCGAGGGTTGCGAGTTGTTTGGATTCCCCTGTTTCTAAATCCTGCGCGAAGACACCGTGTACATCCTTCATTTTTGGCACGTCGTCTTCGGCGTAATCCCCATGCATTGTGTGATAGGCATGCAGGTGTCCAGCAGGTGAAATCATCCGCAGGTCTCCGGGATGCGTACCCGATATGCCGGTGTCCGGATCGACCCATCCGATCAAACGGGTTTCGCGGTCCCGATCCTTAAAGTAGATCCGCGACCCATCCGACGCCCATTGCGCCAGCGCGCCGCCATTGGCGGACATCGCACGGGATTCGGCTACTTTGTGCAAGTTGTCCCCATCGGCATCCACGACGCAAATATCGCCCACCTTTGAATCGGGTGCATCCATGCGGCTAAATGCAATGCGCTCATCTACGGGAGACCACGGGGGTAGATCGTAATACCCATGCACCGACCGCCGCGCATTCGTCGTCAGTTGCAATACGCGCCTTCCAGTCGGATTTATTACTTCAATAGCTTCGGACGTTATGGTATCAATTGCCATGTTATATCCCTCCAATATCGACATTGTTACCTGACCTTATGGGCTGTAATAGTTCCAGGTCATCTTGCTGCGGCGGTAGTGGTCTTGCGACCACAGGCGCTGACGGTCAGAACCCCGATTCTCAGACTCGTTGAAGTAGATGTGGAGTTGGTTGCCGTGCAAGACGATCAGCTCTTCGCGCCAATCTCCAGCCACATCGCCCACATAGAGCCGGTCGGCCTTTTCCTCAAACCGGTGGAGAAAGCGCCCGCTAAGTGGATCGAAGATGCCAATATCCCCGGAGATATGGCGCTCTTTGGCTGCGGCAAGCTGTTTTCGGTCACCCGTCCAATCGATCTTGTGGATGACCTCGACCCCTCTTGTGGTCCAGCCCTCGGGTGCTACATCGTCCATCTGGTAATCCGCGATTTTCTTTCCCTGCGCGTCAAAAACAAAAGGCTTCTGATGCTCGTTATAGCGGCTCCGACACCATATCTCCAGGCCTGGTCGCTCCAGGTCGAACTCGCCGACCGCCGCATTCTGGGGTTCCTGGTGGCGAAAGTGCGTTTCCCAGAAGAGTTGTTCGTGGTTGTAGAGGAAAATGCGATTGCCGCCCCCTTCTTCTAAGGCGACGATTTCCAAGCCCGGTATATCGGGCCGCACGTCGTAGATGAAGATCGAGTCGATGTGACCTTTTAGGGGAATCCGCAGTAAAATTTTGCCATCGGCAGAGACGACCGTAGCGCCGATCACTTCGTCTTGTCCATCTCTATTCAGATCCGCCAGCCGTGCGCCGTTGTGGGCGCAGGCAACGAAATCGTCGCGTTCCCACAGGGGGACAAAATGTCTGCGCCGGAGATCGGCCAGCGCATAGGCCGCCAGAAAGCGCCCCATGCGGTAACCTTTGGCATTGGTGGCCTGGAGGAGTAAATCTCGATCTCCCGCGCCACGGAAATTGGCTACGACCAGGTGCTCCCAGCGTTGGGCGCCTTTGGGGATGGGCGGCTTTGCGGTCCACTGCTCGCGCCCTGTCGTGCCATCAATTACGTGGAGCGTGCCATCCCGGGTAAGGAACAGCACTTCGACCTGTTCATCGCCATCGACGTCTGTAACCTGAACACCTGGGCCGTGATGACCGGGTAGGCCGACGCGCTCTGAGGAGCCGCCTACACAGAGGTCGGTTTCGATTACCCAGAGTTTGCGGCCATCGTGGGAGTGAGCTGTGAGATGATTGGGAACGGTGACGAGGTAATCCATGCGTCCATCGCCATTCAGATCGGCGACAATGAGGCCGCCAGCTGAATCCGTAGGGCCGGGAACGTCCAATTGGATGACGAATGGATTTACGGGGTATTCAGGCCAGTGAGACCGCATGTTCCCAGTGGTGGAACAACTGGCTATCATCAACAGCGTCAGAAGACTTTGCAATGCCAATGTGATTATTCTCATATGCTTTCTCTTATTTCTTTTTGGCAACCGTCCCTTCCACCTTTTTATTTCCCGCCTGCAACCGCGCGGCCTGGCTGGCAGAGCCGATGTGCATGTTGTTATACGCATCTTCTGAGGATTTGAAAGGTCCGTCATAATTCTTGCGGCCGTGCCAGTTCAGGTTTGTGTACATGGGATTGGTATGCCCCACTTCTTTTTCGCGTTTGGCAATATAGGCTTCCATTCGCCCGCGCAACAGGGCGACCATTTCGGGTTCCTGATCTGCCAAATTCGTGGTTTCGCCCGGGTCCTGAATCAGATTGTAAAGTTCCACTTCGGGCTTAAAATGGAAGTCGGGTTCCAGTGCCACGATCAGCTTCCACTCGGGGGTGCGCCAGCCGTGTTTTCGCATCCATGTACACTCGGTGATATAAAATTCCGATTCGTGCGTGTGGCGTTTTCCCTCAATCATCGGAATCAAGCTGCGTCCGTCAAATGCGATGTCTGTTTTTATGTCTAAGAGTTCCAGGATCGTCGGTGTCAGATCTTTGTGCTGATTGTAGCCCTTTACGCGCACGCCTTCGGGCAATTGCCCGGGCAGGCGCATTGCGAGGGGTACTTTCAAGGTGCATTCATACATCCCGTGGTGATCAAAATAACAATCGTGCTCGTCGAGGGTCTCGCCGTGGTCGCCGTTGATTACGACGAGGGTATTATCTCTCAGGCCCAGTTCATCAACACGGGTGAGCAGGTGCTGGATACACGCGTCCATATAGGCGATTTCACCGTCGTATTGCGCCACCACAAAATCGGCGTCGGTAATGCCTGGTGGCATCCAGCTCAAATGGAAATCTCGAAATGGCTTGAATGCTTTTACCGGTTCCATGGTGGTTTTGGACGGGTCGCACGGGTCTTTGCTGTAGAACATCGAATCGTACGGTGGCGGCGGCAAATAGGGCGCGTGCGGATCCATGTGTCGCAAAAATAGGAAAAACGGTTTGTCGCCCGCAGCCAGGCGTTCCAATTCGGGCAATGTCACTTCGTTGAGCAATTCGGCTTTGCGCAGCGGACGTTCGTCCCAACTTCCCCAGGCTCTAAAGTTCACATATTCGTCAAAGCCGCGAGAACTCGGATTTCCCGTAAAGCCCACACACACGGTTTCATAGCCTTCTCCGCTTAAAATTTCGGGCAAGGTGGTGACATCTTCTGTCAACCCGCCGCGGTGGCGCAGTGCCACGACATCAGTCGAAAAACAATCCATGCCCGTGAGCATTGACGCATAAGCCGGTGTGGTGGGGATATGCGCGCTAAATGTGTTTTCGAACAAGACGCCCTGTGTGGCAAATTTGTCGATGTGCGGCGTTGTGAGCCGATTATAACCATAACAACTCATGTGATCCGACCACAAACTGTCGATTCCAAATAAGATTACATTCTGTTTTGCCATGCTATTCTCCAATTAAAAATTTGCGACAATTTTTCTGAATCCATCGCCATAAGCTTTCAAGGTTGCATCTGCATCGTGATCGCTGCCGGGCTTGTGGATTACTTCCACGGAAAAGAAGCCGTCAAATCCGGCATCATGCAATAATTTTAAGGGCGTGACATAGTCCAGGTCGCCTTCCCCGAGACCGACTGTGGCAATTTTTCCATTTTCGGTGTCATAACGCCCGTCGTGTGCGTGCAGGTGTTTGGCCATTGCGCCAATTGTCTGCATGGTTTCTTCTGGTCGCTCCATATAGCGCTGCGTGTGCATGAGGTCCCACAAGACGCCAAGGTTGGGGTGATTTACCTTTTCTACCACTGCGCGCACCTGGGTCGAGACACACCATTCGTCGTGTGTTTCCATCATGACAATGACGCCGCGTTCGGCCGCGTGATCCATTACGCGCTTGTATGCTTCTGCGGTGCGGTTCACCATCCAGAATACTTCGCCTTTACCGCGCGCGCCGCCAAATGTGCGAATCAATCCGGCACCCAGATCGGCCGCGAGATCTATTGCGGCGTTGGCCTCGGCGATGGATTTGTCCAGGTCTGCTGGATCTTCTGCGGCAAATTTTGCCCCGGTAGCTACGCAGGATATTTTTAGTCCGGCATCTTCCATTTTCGCCCGGGCTGCATCTCGGTCAGCCGCAGACATGTCCAGTTCAAAACCCGAGGCGTGTCCCCATCCCGCGCGGGGTTCCAATCCTTCGAATCCATGGCGCTGCATTCCATCGATGACCTGCTCGATAGACCAATCCGGACACACACTCGTCATTGTTCCCAACCGAATCATCATCTGCTCCTTTCCCATTCCAGTGTTGTTCTCGAAATATCGATGCTTAACCTAATGCCATACTTCCACTATCGCAAGCGGAAAAGGAATCAATAATAATAGATCGATTTTTTTTACTCTGTATGGAACGCGCGAGACTATTTTCTGATCTAAGGATACAAGACCGGGGATCGTTTCTGCATGGATGTGGAGAAGGTGTAGCCACATTCCAGGACTTAGCAGTGCGGGTTGTCGGCCTTTTTTATGTGTACAAACTATAACAATTTTAACAATTTATTACAATTTTTATGGGAACGAAGTGACCTGCGATTTGTTTAAAATACTGTAGCCGCAAAGTGCGGCAGATTGATGGTACAGATCGGATTTTGGTTCCGGCCGGACAAAATGTGATCGATGCCTGAGAGCGGTTCACAGAAATTCAACAGTGAGGAGCAAGGCCATGAAAAAGTGGATGACATATAGCATCGCGCTGGCACTGACATGTGCCCTGTGGGGCGGTCAGGATGCGGAGGCGGCAGGACCTGTATTTGTGGATGAAAATGCCGATGGTATTGATGATAATGTGCGAACGTTGTATCATCGTGGGCGCAGGGGTGTGTTGGGACAACGCGGCACATCTTCGCAACTGACCAAAGAGCAACGCGCAGAATTGAAGACTCTGGTTGACGGCTTGAAGGAATCGGATACGTCGCGGGAAGATATTCGCGCGGCAGTGAAGGCCAAATTGGAAGAATGGGGTGTTGAATTTTCCGGACGCCCGGACATTTCTCCCGGTCTGGCAGAGTTGCTTACCGATGAGCAGGAAGCAGAGCTCAAGACGTTGATTGATGGCTTGAAGGAATCGGATACGTCGCGGGAAGATATTCGCGCGGCAGTGGATGCGAAGTTGGAAGCGTGGGGTGTAGAACGTCCCGAACGCGGTTTGGATGCGCTGTTGACTGAGGACCAGGAAGTTGCGATCAGGGTTCTGGTTGAGTGGCTGAGAGCAGAGGGTAAATCCAGGGACGAAATCCGCGCTGCTGTGAATGATCAGCTTGAAGAATGGGGTATTGAACGTCCCGAGCGTGGACTGGCAGCCGTGTTGACCGATGAGCAGGAAGCAGAGCTCAAGACGTTGATCGACGGCTTGAAGGCATCGGATACGTCGCGGGAAGATATTCGTGCAGCGGTGAATGCGAAGTTGGAAGCGTGGGGTGTTGAGCGTCCCGAACGCGGTTTGGAGGCCCTGTTAACCGATGAGCAGGAAGCCGAACTCAAGACGTTGATTGAAGGCTTGAAAGAGTTGGATATATCCAGGCGAGTCATTCGCGCGGCGGTGGATGAGAAATTGGAGGAGTGGGGTGTAGAACGTTCCGAACGCTCGCGAGGCGGGAAGCGCGGGCAGGGGCGGCGGGGTGGACCCCGGGGCAGAGGTCATAAACCGCCATCCACAAGTTCGGGATAATTCACAGGTTCATGGGGAGGGGTATCTGCCCTTCCCCGTTTGATAAACCCATCGCTATAAAAGGGAATGCGTATGAAACGACTGTCAATCTTTGCCTGTGTGTTGCTTTTGGGACTGAAAACAGCAGATGCAGATGTGCTTACAGATGTGACTGTGGGAACGATTTACGATACCAATGTGGATGGTGTTTATGGGGGAGCGAGTGCTTTTGTGACGCAACTTTCCGCTTCTGTGATGCGACCCGTGGAGATGGATGCTTCATATTTGCGGTTCTTTTTTTCGGGCGATGGCTTTTTGTTTGGTCACAATGGCGACAGGACATTTGCCACCAATCGGTTGGGCGTGGATTTTGCGCGCAATCTGAATAGCGGTGCGCGCGATAGGATATTTGCGGGTTTTTCGCTGGCTGCGCGTGCGAATCGCTCTATTTACGATGTGTATGATTATGCCGGGCTGGCGGGATACGTGCAGGGTAAATGGTATAGCGACGAGAATACGATGAAGCGGGTGGGATATCGGCTCAACTGGCGGTCGTATCCAAATTTGAATGTGTCGCGTTATGTCGATCATTACGCGTCTTTTCAGATTAACCATTTTTTGCCCACGCGCACGACATTGAGGGGCGATCTCGGTTTGGGCTATAAGTTGCGCGAGGGGGCTGAAGGACAGGTGGTTTTGGGTTTGCAGGTGGCGCAATCTCTGGCAGATCATACGGGCTTGCGGGTGCGCTATCAGCGGCGCATCAATTTGCGGGCTGCAAATGATGCACCCACGCGATTTAATGCACTAATTTACGGCGATGACGATATATTAAAGGATCGCTACGATTATAGCGGCGATCAAATAACTGCGCGGCTGACCCAGCAATTGCCCTTACAGGTTCGGTTTATTCTGGAAGGCGGGTATGAAAAGCAGTCTTATAAAGACGATCTGGCACGGGATGTCAGTGGCGCGATTTTGCAAGGGGGCGCGTTGCGCCAGGACGAGTACTCGTTTTTTGACGCGTTTTTGGAGTTGCCTTTAACGCAGCGCGTGACAACGGAATTTGGATATGGTATCTCGCGCAATTTTTCAAATGACGAATTTTATCACTACGACAGGCGACAAAGTGTATCTTTTGATTTGACTATCGAGTTTTAGGCGGGAGATTTTCTGTGCCCAATTGGTCAACATGCGATGATAAATTGCTCGTTGGGTATGCTCAAAAGGGGCATACAAAGGCGTTTTCTGAATTGGTGCGGCGTCACCATGTGCGGGTTTTTCATACGGCGTTCGGTATGGTGGGTAACAGGGAAGATGCCGATGATCTGGCACAGATTGCGTTTATTAAGGCGTTTCAGTCGCTTGATCGATTTAAAGGACAGGCGTTGTTTTCAACCTGGTTGTATCGTATCAGTATCAATTGTTGTCTGGATTGGATTAAGTCGCAACAGCGCAAATACGATGTCAAGATGGATGATGAATGGTGGTGCAGGCAAGCAGACGATGAAGCCCTGTTTTCAGGTCCAGAGCGAACGGACTACGCGGTAGAGCAGGGCGAGTTGCGCGATGTTTTGACACAGGCGATGGCGCAGATGCCGCCCATTTTTCGGTCTGTGCTGGTGCTGCGCGAGTTGAATGGGCTGTCGTATCAGGAGATTGCCCGTGTTGAGGGATGTTCAGTGGGTACTGTAAAATCGCGTCTGTTTCGGGCGCGCGCCCAACTTCGCAAATTGTTGAGGCCGTTTTACAAGGCGCTTGTGGCATAACAGGAGGCATATCAGTGGATGATAAGACGGAGAGAAGAGCGTTTTTGACACAGGCCCTCGCGCTTGTGGGGGGGTGCATGTGTGCCGGATGGTTTTCAGGATGTGAGAATGATGTGTTGAAGTCGTCTGGTGTGAGTGTGCAATTTGATGTGGGTAGTGCGCCTGCGTTGGCACAGGTGGGAGGGTCTGTGAAACAAGCTTTTGAAGGGCAAAACGGCGGCGCACCCGTGATTATTTTTCGCCGTGCTGAAGAAGATTTTGTGGTTTTGAGTTCTGTGTGTACACATGAGGCATGTGAGGTGGATTTGCCGGGGGAACGCGATCCACAAATCTGGTGTTCATGTCATGGGGCGAGATTTGACAGGACGACGGGAGCGGTTTTGCGAGGACCTGCTTCTGCACCTTTGCCGCGATTTGAGAGTACTTACGATAACGGGACACAGACGTTGACGATTCTATTTTAAGACGAGTGGCCTGATAATAATAGCAAAAAACCGATCTCTGAAGTTCTAGTGATCGGTTTTTATTTTTTATTTTATGAATACTGAATTGCGCTATATTGTGATACATCGCATAAACTCGTCCATTGAGAGGAGCGGAAAATGTCTGATCTGACAATTGACGGTGGTCCCAGAACTGTTACCGCTTTGATGAATGATTCGTGGCAAGATGTGAGCGATTTGGAGAAGCAGTACGTCAATCAGGTTCTGGATAATAAAGATGACGCTTACGCGCAACTCGACAAGTTCGAAGAAGAGTATCGGACTTTTGTGGGAACCAAACACGCGCTTTGTATGTGCAATGGTACCGCGACTTTGCACTCGGCGATTTTTGCCGCGGGTGCATGCGCCGGGAAAGAGGTGATTGTGCCCTCTGCGACGTGGCACGCGACGATTACGCCGATTTTGCACTGCAATGCCACGCCGGTGTTCTGCGAGGTAGATCCAGAGACGTTTTGTGCCGATCCCGAGGATGTGAAGAAGCGGATTACGCACCGCACCTGCGCGATTGTGGTGACGCATCTTTACGGCAATCCAGCAGATATGGATGCGTTTTTAGATATTGTAAAGGGGACCGATATTGCGCTGATTGAGGATGCGTCCCATGCCCCGGGGGCGATGTGGGGCGATAAGATGGTCGGCTCTATTGGGCACATCGGGTGTTTTAGCCTTCAGGAAAAAAAGCCGGTATCCGGGATAGAAGCGGGTATTGCGACTACGAATGACGATGATCTCTACGATCGCATGCTGGCCCTGGGACAGTGCGGTCGGTGCGACGCGCTGTGGCAGACGGATCGCTTTAAGGCGCTTCGCAATATGGGGTTGGGCGTCAAATACCGCGCAAATCCTCTGGGTATTGCGATGGCTCGCGCGCAGTTGGAGCGCTTGCCGGGGCTAAATGAGAAGCGGATGGCCTGGTTTGGGCGAATGGATAGTCTGCTCAATGAAATTCCCGGTGTGGCTCCGCAAAAGACATATCCCAGGGCGAAGCGAGGCGGCATGTTGCTCTACTCGGGAACGGTTGATCCCGATTTGTTTGGTGCTCCGCTTCCTATTATTATAAAAGCACTGGTTGCGGAAGGGGTGTACGTCGCAGAGACGACGGCGTGGGGGTATAGTGCGATGCACCTTGAGCCGCTTTTTAACGATTTTTCGTTCGATGGTTTGGGCGGGCCGTGGGCGGATTTACCCTCGGAGGCGAGGCGGCCTGTGTGCAATTTGCCGGTGAGCGAGCGGTTGCAGGACAGGAGTTTTTGGCTCGCTACGCCGGTTTCGCCCGCTGCCGAGTGGGTGGAGCAGACCGCACAGGCATTTGCCAAGGTGGTGGCCCACCGCGAGCGTTTGGTTGAGATTGCGAATGGATTTTGATTATGCACTTTTTACTTCTTTTTCTTTTTTTTGCGTTTTTCCCATTGCAGGCGACTGCTGAAGAGGGACGCGTGTCTTCGGAAGGCAGTCTCTCGCTCGGCGTTGATGCATGTAGTTTTCGCGGAGACGATGGTCCTTATGAAGAGGTTGTTATCCGTTTTCCCGCGGCGCAACTCGCGTTTGAAGCACGGGGAGATAGCCTTTTTGTTGCGCGTTATGTGCCGCATCTCGAGTTGTTCGATGAGAATGGCAATTCGGTCAAGAGGATAGAGGGCGAGCGCGTTTTTTCTCCTGCAGAGCGGATCGACGATCCGGAACACTTTGTCTATGATATCGCGCGATTCCAGGTTCCTGCGGGGTATTATCACGCGGTTCTAGAGGTCAAAGCCGTGGGCAATGACCGCCGGGGCCGGGCGGTGTTTTCCATTGAGGTGCCCGAGTACAAGACGGGTCAGCTCGCGTTTAGCGATCTGTTTTTTGTAGATCCGTCTTTTCAGAATTTTGATGCGGAGCCCTTTCTCAAGGCGGGGCATGTTCTTTTACCGTCGCCCGAGCGCGAGGTCAGAGATGGCGCGCCCCTGCACTTTTATGTCGAGCTTTACGAGATCGGGCGGCTCGCCCACAGTGTGCGTTTTCAGATTCGCGACCGTTTTGGTCATATCGTTTTTGACCATCGGCGAGAGTTTCCCACATATCGCGCGGATGCAAAATTTGTCGAGGGGATTCCGCTGCGCGGGTTGCCGCCCGGGACATATACGCTGCGCGTTGAAGCGCATGCTGGTGAGCAGGTTGCGCGTACACAGCGCGATTTTCGCATTCTGGGTTCTCGCGTTGAATTATCGCTTACGGCACAGCAACAGGTTCTTATGGAGAAGATTCTGGCGCGTTTTTCAACGCCAGAGGCTGTGGGGGAATACGCGAAAGTAGATGTGGAGGAACGCGCAGCTTTTATGTACGGGCATTATCTCGAACGGGTGCCACTTTTCGCACAGACGTATATCGCACCGGTCGTGGGATTGGGCAATGGCGAGATGGGGATGGCGATGTTGCGGGCGATAGGTCTCGAGGGAACGCTCAAGAAGCGCGTTGACAAGACGTTTGGCGAGCGTTTGCCCGAGGCTGATACACTTGCGGTACGAATGGCGCGTGATATGGTCGATTTTGTGCTGGAAGAAGATCCACATGATGCACAGGCGTTGACTGCCAGAGCGTTGATCGCGCTTGAGCGTGGTGCGCTGATCGAAGGCGAGGTTTGGGTACGAAAGGCACTCGGTGTTGCCCCCGATTTGCCCGAGGCGCGCAATGCTATGGGTATTGTGAGGATGGGGCGCGGCGATTGGAATGGCGCTGTTGAAAAATTTCAAGAGGCGGCGTATTGGACAAATGCAGAACTGGCGCGTTTTCTCGCAGGGAAGGGCGAGGGTTTGGAATATCTGAAGGCGGCTGTTGAACGTGATTCTACCTATCCTTTTCTCTATTATATGATGGGGCGCGTGTTAGAGCGCAGGGGTGAACTTGCCGAGAGTGCGGCTGCATATAGTCGGCAGATTGAAGTAGATCCCCTGTTTGCGCGCGCGCGGTTTGACTTTGGGCGCGTGTTGTTCAAGCAAGGACGTATTGATTCGGCTACGGTTATTTGGCGAGATTTGATGGAGGCGCGATCCGATTTTCGCAGTTTATGCGTGCATCCACTGCTGGAGGCGTATCTCAATATTGGGGAAACGGGCAAAGCGCACGCGCTGATTGCAGAGGAGTTGCGCACGCTTAGCGATGAGGCGCGCGTACGCGTGGAAGATATTTCACTCGTGGCAGGTCCAGAGGAATTGGCGGAGTACGAGCGTCTGGAACCCGAGGAGCGGGCGCAGTTTGTTCGGGTCTTCTGGCAAAAACGCGATCCCACGCCGGCAACACCTGGCAACGAGCGGCTGGTGGAGCACTATCGGCGCGTTGTTTATGCGTTGCAGAATTTTTCAAAGGATGGACGAAAATGGGACAGGCGCGGCGATGTATATATCCGCTATGGCGAACCCGCGCATGTGAGTAAAAGATCGGATATTCGGTTTGAGACAGATGCGGGGGTGGTGCGGGTAAAGGAGCGGTTGATAGCGGCGCTGTCGCCAGAGGCCAAGCAGGAGATTATCGCGCGGATAGGTCGGTTGCGCACATCGACGCGCGATGTTGAAATCGAGACTGAGTTGGCGGAAACCGTCTCAATCAGCGATTTCGAGTCTATCGATTTTGAGATGAATCCCAATCGCGTGTTTTTTGCCAGGAGAACTGATGATGTGAATACTTATGTTCGCGGCAAGGAACTCTTCGGGCGGGATCGTCCGGGCATGAGTGAGCGTCCGATGCGGGGGATACCGCTTTATCCGGTCAATGGAAGTGAGCCGTGGGAGTACTGGATTTATCCGGATGTGGGCGGGGGTATTGAAGTCGTTTTTACGGCGTTGACGCCGAAGGGCGATTTCGATTTTCCCGATGTTTCGCAGGGGCGAAAAATTGCGCGGTTTAACCAGAGGTTTTGGGAAGATACGCGGCCCGAGGTCGTTATTTCACGGGCGGTGAGCGCGCAACCCGATCGCTATGTACCCGTTGGCAAGGGCGTGCTGGATTTTCACTATGCTTCGGCAGATTTCAGGGGCGCAGATGATAAATCTCGGCTGGAGGTGTATTATGGGGTGCCGGTTTTAGATGCGATTGATGATGGGGGAGAAGAGGTCGTTTTTGAGCGCGGTATCGCGCTTTTTGACAGTAGCTGGACTCCGGTTTATCGCAGGCTGGATCCGATGCCGGTGCGCGTGGAGGAGGGCGGTGTTGAGGCCGGTACACTGGCGATAGATGAACTCGCGCTTCAGATTTTGCCCGGGCGATATTATTTGGGACTTCAGATCAATCATCCCTCTTCTGGTCGTCGGGGTGGATATACGCAGGAACTCGTGGTAGAGGATTATGCGGTCGCGGGGCTCAAGATAAGCGATATAGAGCTTGCGGGAAGGGTGCAAGTAGATGCTTCGGCTACGGACAAAGGTGGCGTCGAGGTTATTTCACTGCCGTCGCGCACCTATAAGACAGGGCAGCCAGTTGTTATTTATTACGAAGTTTACGATTTGAAAATCGACGATTTTGGACAGACAAAATATCGCGTGGATTACCGCATTACGCCCCGGGAAGGCAAACTCAGCGGCGTGCAGGTTCTGCGGGCACTGGGGCGCTTGCTCGGTATTGAAGAAAAGGCCGTTGTTACGATTTCTTATGAGCGGACGGGTACGGGGTCTGACGAGTACAATTATCTGGAGATTGACCCGGGCGAGTCAAAACCGGGGCGTTATGAAATTGCGGTAGCAATTACCGATTTGAATGGCGCGCAAACCGCTGAGAAGACGGTGATGTTTTTTATCAGTGAGTGAGGAAGTTTTATGACGGTACGCGCCTTTCTCATCGGATTGTTCATATCTGTTCTCGTCAGTTTATGGCCTTCTTATACCACGTATATTCTCCGATCTGCGCGTGCAGATTACGCGCATCTCTCCGTTGCAATTCTCCTTCCTTTTCTCTTATTGCTGTTGGTCAACCTCTATTTTTCTCGCAAAAACAAGGGGCTTACGCCTTCTGAGCTTATTCTCATCGCTTCGATGGGGATGGTTTCTGCTCTGACGCAGGGCGAGTGGCTCGCGGGATATTTTCTCGGCGTGATTACGGCACCGGTCTATTTTGCCTCTACCGAAAATGGCTGGGGAGATACATTGCTTACGCGTTTGTTCGATTGGTCTGTTGTTTCCGACTATCATGCTGCGGTTGCTTTTTACGAGGGTTTGCCCGCAGGGGCGGCTTTTCCCTGGGGTAGCTGGATCGTGCCGATTTTCTGGTGGGGGTGTTTCTTTTTGGCGTTTTTTGCTGCCAATTTGTGTCTTATGGTGGTGTTTCGGCGGCAGTGGATGGATTACGAGCGTTTGCCTTTTCCTCTGGCTGCGGGTTTGCTGGAACTCACGGGTGAACACGGGCAACGGGGCACGCTGATGGAGTTGTTGCGCAATCCGCGTTTCAAGATCGGTTTTTTTGTGGCTTTTTTAGTTTTTTCATGGGATATCGTTTCCTGGTTTACCGAGTTGATTCCGCCGCTTCAGGCGAATATTGATCGGCAAATTTTTATCAGCGAGGGATTTCCCTATCTGCGGTTTAAGACAAATCCCCTGACGATTGCGTTTGGCTATTTTACGGAGTCCAATGTGCTGTTTAGCATCTGGTTTTTCCATCTGGTGATGGTGTTGCAAGTGGGGCTGATGAATCGTTTGGGATTTGAGATGGGGTCGCCCGATCCGTGGTGTTCTTATCATCCGGCCGTGGGATGGCAGAGTTTTGGTGGCTTGCTGGCATTTGTTTTATGGGGTCTGTGGATTGCGCGAGATCATTTGTCTGCGGTTTTTCGGAAGGCGTTTACTTCGCGCGGGGGCGATGTGGATGATTCGGGTGAGCTTTTTTCGTATCGCACTGCGGTATTTGTCTTTCTGGGTTGTGTTCTGTTCAGTGTGTTGTTTTTCTGGGAGCTCGGGCTTTCGGGGTGGGCAGCGCTGGCTTTTTGGAGTGCGACGCTGGTGCTTTACCTCGGTCTGGCGCGTATTATTGTGGAGACGGGGCTGATTTATTTGAGAACGCCGATTACTGCACAGGCTTTTACCTGGCATGTTTTGGGGATAACGGGTATTGGGCCGATGCATGCGATGGCGCTGGGTCTGGCGTACACGTTTTTTGCCGATGCAAAGACGATTGGCGTGACTACGCTGGCGCATATTCCGCGTCTTGGTGGGGCTATGAGTCTCCGCCGCCGGAGGCTTGTGCCGCCTGCTGTGGGCATGGCGTTTATCGCTGGCGCGCTGGCGGTTTTTGTGTTTATCATTTATCAGGGCAATTACACGGTGGGGAGTTATAATTTTGGCAGTGTGAGTTTTAATGGCTCGGGCGATGGGGGGATTGGGGTGTGGCTTTTGACTGCCAATCGCATTCGGAGTAATGCGTTAGAGACGGACTGGATGCGTCTGGGTTGGCTGGGGTTTGGCGCGATTTTTACGCTGGGGCTGTACGCGCTTCGCTACCGTTTTCCGGGGATTGCATTGCATCCCATCGGTTTTGCGATTTCGGCATCCGATGTTTTGCGCAGCGGTATTTCGTCGATTTTTATTGTGTGGGTGTGCAAGACATTGATTTTGCGCTTTGGGGGTCTTGAGAGTTACCGGCGCAATACGCCGCTTTTTATGGGGTTCGTGGTCGGTTTTTTGGCGGCGATTGCCTGCGGTGCTATTGTAGATTTCATCTGGTTTCCCGGTCAGGGGCACAAGATTAATGGTTGGTAGTTTTGGGGGATTATGCAAATGAAGAGTGAAAAAACAGCGGCGCATCCGCTGGCTCAAACCGTTGCTGAGTTGCGTTCTGGACAGCGGGATTTGAAGGATTATGTTGCGGACTGTTGCAGACGCATTGATGAATGGGATGGAGATATCCGGGCGATGTTGCCAGAGGCGAATCGTCTGCAGCGCCTGTTGCATGATGCGGCTGGGCTTGTGAGCAGTGGTGAGATTCCGCCGTTGTTCGGCACTCTGGTTGGGGTCAAAGATATTTTTCATGTTGAGGGGTTTGAGACGCGGGCGGGTTCTGGTGTGCCGTCAGAGGTTCTCACGGGTCCCGAAGGCGGGTGTATAAAGGCTTTGCGGGAGGCGGGTGCGTTGGTGCTTGGCAAAGCGGTTACGACGGAGTTTGCGTGCTTCAAGCCGGGGGTAACGCGCAATCCCCGGAATCTGAGTTTTACACCGGGTGGATCGAGTAGTGGTTCGGCGGCTGCGGTGACGGCGGGGTATTGTCCGCTGGCGCTCGGCTCGCAGACTATTGGTTCGGTTATCCGTCCGGCTGCGTTTTGCGGGATTGTCGGTTTTAAGCCGAGTTATGCGCGTATCGATATTTCCGGATTCGTTCATTGCTCTCCGTCGGTCGATACGATTGGGATGTTTACACAGGATGTCGCGGGTATGGAGATGGCGGCTGCGGTTTTGTGTAGTGGATGGCGCGCTTCTGTTGCGAGGTTGAAAAAGCCGGCGTTGGGAATACCCATAGGTCCTTATTTGGATCAGACAGAATCACGGGCGCGGGCGGATTTTGACGCGCAGATACAGGCTCTTAGAACGGTAGGATACAATGTCGTGGAGGTGCGGATGCTCGACGATATTGCCGATATCAATGACCGGCATCGCAATATGATGAAGGGGGAGATGGCAGAGGTTCACGCGCCGTGGTTCGACAAATACGCCTCGACTTATGATGCGGGTACGCGTGCGCTGGTCGAGGAGGGGCGCGCGCTTTCGCAATCCGAGATCGATGTGGGTCGAGTGGGACGCATAGAGTTGCGCGCAGAGGTTGAGTCTTTGATGCAGGCTGAGGGGATAGATCTTCTCGCCTGTCCGGCGGCGACGGGCGCGGCACTGAAAGGACTGGGGAGTACAGGCGATCCCTGCATGAATTTGCCCTGGACGCATACGGGTATGCCGGTGATCGCTTTGCCCGCGGGGCTCGCGTCCGATTCGGGTATGCCTCTGGGGATTCAGTTTGTCGCCCCGTTTCACCAGGACGAGGCGTTGCTCGCCTGGGCGGCACTTTTGGAGCGGGATCTTTAGCATTTTAGCCATAGGAGTTAAAAAATGAAAGCAGCTATTCTCCACAAACCCCACACCCGTGTTTCTGTAGAAGATGTGGATATTGAATCTCCGCATGAGGGAGAAGTGCTTCTCGATATTGTCGGGGCTGGGGTTTGTCACAGCGATTATCACTATGTGGATGGGCATGTAAAGCCTCGCGGGCTTCCTCTGGTTATGGGGCACGAGGGCGCGGGGGTTGTTAGAGAGGTCGGTCCCGGTGTGACCAGTGTTCAGGTTGGGGACAAGATTGTTCTTTCTCTCGATGCGATGTGCGGCTATTGCCGGAATTGCAGCGAGGGCAGTCCGGCGCTTTGTGAGACACATCCAGGAGGTGTGCCGAGTCGCATTTCCAAAAATGGGACGGTTTATTACCACGGGCGGCCCACATATACCGAGCAGTCAATTGTATCGGCGGATGCGTGTGTGAAGGTGCCGGATGATACAGATCTACGGGTAGCGTGTCTGATTAGTTGCGGGGTGATTACGGGTATCGGCGCTGTGGTGAATCGCGCGAAGGTCGAAGCGGGCGCGACAATGGCTGTGTTCGGCTGTGGGGGCGTCGGTCTCAATGTTATTCAGGGGGGTGTTCTCGCTTCGGCGGGGAAGATTATCGCGGTGGATAATGTGCCGTATAAACTGGAGTTGGCAGAGCAGTTTGGGGCGACGCATTTTGTGAATGCGAATAGGGAAGATCCGGTTCAAAGGATCATGGAGATTACGGGCGGTGGAGCGGATTATGCGTTTGAGGTCGTCGGGTTTCCCGCGCTGGTGAGGCAGGCGTTCGCGTCGGTTCGAATGACGGGAACCGCAATTGTGGTGGGGGTGCAGCCGACTGGGGAGGATATATTCATCAATGGTACAGATCTTTTGCGCGACCGCGCGATTATGGGTTCGTGGCACGGTGCTGCCCGCGCCCGCGTTGATTTTTTGTGGATTCTGGATCTCTATCGACAGGGGAAGATTAAATTGGACGAGTTGATATCGCGCTTCCGTCCGCTGGATGAGATCAATGAGGCGTTTGAAGATATGGTTCAGGGGAAAGTGGCGAGGACAGTGCTTGTGTTTGATTGAGGTGAGATCAGGTAAAATAAAAATAAGGAAAAATGCGATGAGTCTTCCAACTGTTCCATTTGGACAATATCAGATCAGTCGTCTCATTATGGGCGACAATCCGATCTATGGATATGCACATTTTAATCAGTTGCTTTCGCAACACCAGCAAGAAGCCAATACATCGGATCAGGTTATGGCGACCTTGCGTCGCGCAGAAGAAGTGGGTGTTAATGCCTGGCAAAATACGCTTACCGAACGCTCGGCTGCCGATCTTCAGCGATACCGCGATGAAGGGGGTTCGATTCATTATTTCTGTCTCAGCAGAGGTGGACACTGGTATGACGATCCTTCACTGATCGACGAAGCCGCCAAACACAATCCCATTGGTATGGCACCTCATGGAAGCGGTGTTGCCGGGCGGTGCTTTCAGGAAAATCGCCTGGACTATCTTCGGGATATTCTCAAGCGCATTCGCGACACGGGTGTTATGGTCGGTTTATCGGTACACAATCCCCGCATTATTGAGATTGCCGAAGAAGAGGACTGGGATATCGACTATTACATGACTGCGCTGTATTATTTGCAGGGGGCACGCGAAGAATTTGAACAAAAATTTGGTCATCAACCCCTGAGTGAAATCTATCTCCGCGAACACCGCGACCGCATGTGTGGTATTATTCGCAGCACTGATAAGCCGTGTATTACCTTCAAAGTTCTCGCGGCTGGGCGCGCTATTAACTCCAGAAATCAGATTCGCGAAGAATTTGATTTTACGCTTAAAAATATCAAATCTAATGATGTTCTTCTGGTGGGGATGTATCAAAAGTTCAATGACCAGCTTGGCGAAAATGCGGCGATGATAGCTGAGTTGTGTCAGTGATAGTGCAGTTTGTGGTGGAAGACTACTTGCAGTTGATACCACACAGAGGCTTATAGCAAGATTGGAGTTACCCCGCTTCGGTGGAGAGTTTAGGGCTTGTGTATCAAGCCTGTGATTGATGCAGCTTTTCACTGTCAGGAAACAGCAAATTGAGGTTTTCCTATCGTGTAATACCATTAACGCTACAGGGTGCAAGCTGGGGTGCAAGCTGGGGTGCAAGTTGGGGTCCAAGTAGGGGCCAAGTAGGGGTCCAAGATAGAGCTGGAGGTCGGAAGATTACAACTTCATAGGGTAAGTCACAGGGCAAGTCGTAAGGCAGTCCGAGGTTAGAAAAAAAGAAGGCGACATGAGCGAGAGCCAGAACATCGAATGGAAAGAGACGTGGCGGGACGAATACCTGAAATGGGTCTGTGGCTTCGCCAACGCTCAGGGCGGCGTACTGGAGATCGGTAAGAATGACCGGGGTGAGATGGTCGGAGTGAAGAATATTCTCCGATTGCTCGAAGAGATTCCCAATAAGGCTCAGGCATTGCTTGGCATCGTGGTTGACGTGAACCTGAAGTCGGAAGATGGCGGGGAATATCTGGAAATAGCGGTTGATCCCTATCCAAATCCAATTAGCTATAAGGGCGAATTTCACTATCGAAGTGGCAGCACCAAGCAGGTGCTCAGAGGCGCAGCACTTAGCCGATTCCTGTTGCAAAAATATGGCCGAACATGGGACGATGTGCCTTTGCCGGGCGTCGATCTTGAGGATCTGGATAGTCGTATCTTTGATGAGTTTCGCCAGCGGGGTGCTGACAGCGAACGCTTGCCACGGGACATTTTGAACGAATCCGATGAGGAAGTCATCGAAAGGCTTCAGTTGCGAGAGGCAGATTTCCTGAAGCGCGCCGCGGTAATGCTTTTTCATCCAGCGCCGGACAAGTTCGTGATGGAAGCCTATGTAAAGATCGGCTATTTTCGCGGTTCGGAACTGCTGTATCAGGATATTGTCGAAGGCGATCTGTTTACTCAGGTCAATCGGACAATGGACTTATTGTACACAAAATATACGAGGGCATTGATTTCCTACGATGGCGTTTACCGTGTGGAGACCTTTCCTGTACCGCGCGAAGCTATGCGCGAAGCGGTAATCAATGCCATCATTCACCGCGACTACGCCAGCCCCACCACGATTCAGATTCGCGTGTACGACGACCGGATCTCGATCTGGAATGCGGTGCAGTTGCCGCCTGAATGGGACGCTGGTCAACTTACCGGGGAATTTTCGTCAAGACCGTATAACCCGCGGATTGCCTACGCATTCTTCCGAGCCGGAATGATCGAAGCCTGGGGACGAGGCATTCGGCGGATCGTGGACATCTGCAAGGAGGCTGGCAATCCCACGCCAAAGTGGGAGTTGGAACCGGGCGGCGACGGTCTGTGGTTGAGGTTCCCCTTCTCCTCCGCGTATCAAGTGACCGATTCCCCTGTTGGTAGTGCCTCTACCCCTAAGACTATCCCAAAAACTAACCAGATGCCTACCCAAGAAACTACCCAAGAACGAATTTTGGCCTTACTCGAAGCCGAGCCTGAACTAACTCAGCGTGTTTTGGCCGAACGTGTTGGCCTTACGCCGGATGGGGTTAAGTACCACTTGACAAAGCTGCGTGCTGCTGGAGCCATCCGTCATGTCGGATCGACCAAAGCAGGTCGATGGGAGGTGGTAAAAAAGACTACCCAAGAAACTACCCAAGAAACTACCCAAGAACGAATTTTGGCCTTACTTGAAGCTGAGCCTGAACTAACTCAGCGTATGTTGGCCGAACGTGTTGGCCTTACGCCGGATGGGGTTAAGTACCACTTGACAAAGCTGCGTGCTGCTGGAGCCATCCGTCATGTCGGATCGACCAAAGCAGGTCGATGGGAGGTGCTAAGGTGAGTTTCTTCAAAGCAAGGAAGTACGGGGATATAAGCACTTTAGGCCAATGAAAAATTTGTTCGCCCATGAAGACTGGCGTTATTGAATGGAATAGAGAGAATAATCGCGTTTATTATTTTTATACTGTTGTAGAGAGTGAAATTTCACTAAGAGAGGCAAATTCAAGTGGATATTAAGTGGGAGCGGAAAGACGGAGTCTTGATTGCACTGCCCAGTGGTCCTATTGACAGTATCACTGCTTCTGAATTGCATAGTGCCCTGGAATCTGGAATTGATCCGGGAGAGCAGGCATTGATCATGGACTGTGAACAGGTATCCTTTATCAGCAGTGCGGGAATTCGGATTTTTCTGATCTTTGCCAGGGAATTTAAGGCATCGGGCAAGCAATTTGGAGTTTGCGCCCTATCGGATCCAATTCGCAAGGTTATGGCGCTCGGGCGTTTTGATCGGTTGGTCGCTGTCTATGACTCTCAGAAAGAGGCTCTTAACGCATTCAAGAGCAGTTGATCTACTAAAAGATGCTCGCGCTATTCGCTCATGAAGACTGGCGTTATTGAACTATAGAGGATCGAAATAGGTCAGGTCAGCGCCGTGATTCTCCATCGCGAGTACGGAGTCTCCTTTAAGGCGGACTTTGATGTCGCGTGTGCGGTGTTTCAATACGATTTCGCGCTCGGCGAGGGGAAAGCGTATTTCGATGGGGGTGTTGACCGAAGGTTCGGGGATTAAGAGATAGCCATTGGAGTACGTGGAGCGGTCGGCGATATCGGACGGATTGACCCAGGTTGGGATGCGGACATATAGAGGTCCGGGGGATTTGACGGTGATTCTCAGGCAGTCATTTGTGTAGGGTGATTCGACTTTGATATGATCGGTTTCACAATCGAAATGGAGATTCACCCGGTGGATCGAGGATTCGGTGCGTACGGCTTCGCGCAGGACTTCGCAGAGTGAGCCGACGCCTCCGCCTACGATGTCTGTATTAAAGCTGATCCGCTCGAAGCCGAGGGGCGCATGACCATAGGGGGCGGGGAAGCCGAAGCCGCCGAGATGCCGGTCTGCGACCTGGCGAAGCCCGTCTATGTTGTGCGGATTGGGCGGGTCTTCGATGAAGCTGTTGTCGCGCAATTGCGAGGGCAATATGTGACATCGCGTGATGCGTTCGGCGTCTTCGAAGTATTCGGTATATCCCTTTCTGCCCAGTACCAGGGCTGTTTCGACAATATCGCCCGTGTTGTTGATCTCTCCGCGGTTGGGACTCGCATTATCTCCACTATTCTCGATTACCCATCCAATTTCATCGCGGATTTCCCACAGTCCATTGTCGTAAAATGCCTTGACCCGGTTGAGCAATTGTGCGTCGTCGAGAAGGTCTGCGAGTTGGGCGAGCGAAGACATGACGCAGGTTGTCGAATGGGTATGCGGTCCGAAGCTCTCGCGGTCGTAAGCGCCCGATTCGAGGAAGAATTCGCGGGTCGTCTTTTCTTTCAGGATTACGGCGAGTTCGAGCGCAGGCCCATAGCCCGTGGCGCGGTAGTATTTGACCAGGGGACCGATTGATCGCGCGATTCCGGTGATGAAGGTATTTTCGCGCACTTCTATGCCGTGCTCATTCCCAAGGCGATTGAAGTCCCAGCCCGAATCCGGTTTGAATAGTTCGAATATGTCCCGGATGCTGTTTTCGGCGATTTCGCGAGCGCGATCGGAGTTTCGATATTTGACCAGCGAGTACAGGGCGTGGAAGCCTTCGCGCACATTGTGGGTTGTGAAGCTGTTGACCGGTCCATCGATTTCCGTGCGGTTGAGGGGGAGCGCGACCGGTCCGCTGTAGGAGAAGAAGGCGGCGTTGGCGTGTTTTTCAATGGCATCGGGATCCACAGAGATGCCGCCTGCATCTTCGGCGTTGAGCAATGCGTTGAGGTGTCGGCCAGGCACGTGCGATTCTGTGTGGACGCCGCTGAACCGCAGTTGCGGATTTGGGCTGACTTCGGAACTGAAGAAGGGTATGTCGTTGTCGTCCGCGTTGAAGACATTGCTCATCATTCGGCAGCCCAGGCGGATTGCGTCGGTGATGTCGGTGGTGTTGATGTTGGAGAGTTTCATTTTGTGAGGGCCTGTTTAAGGGTGGATTTCACGGGGATTTGATATTTATAAATCCCTTTTTTTTTGTAAGATAATGGGTGAACTTTCACTTGACAATAGGAATTGGAGTCTATAAACTTATATTCGGTGTAGAGCTATAAAACAGTATTGTTTTTTCGTCGCAGTTTTTTCACCCCCAAAGGAGGTAGAGCATGAAGAACGTTTACAGCGATGTTTTTCGTCCGCCGGGATTTTGGGTGGCACTGTTGTGTACAGTGTTGCTTGCCTTACCGGTTGGGTTGCATGCACAGACCACGGGGAAGATCGCCGGGCGCGTTACAGACGCGGATTCTGGCGAGCCGTTGCCTGGAGCCAATGTCGTGGTGGTAGGTACAAAGATGGGCGCGACGGTCGATGTCAACGGCGAGTATTTTATTTTGCGCGTGTCGCCGGGCATTTACGAAGTGCGAGCTTCTCTCGTGGGTTATCAGAGCGTTTCCAAGACCGAGGTGGAAGTGCTTTTAGACCGCACCGCGACGGTTGACTTCCAACTCAAGGAATCGACGGTCGAGTTGGACGCTATTGTGGTGACAGCCGATCTCGATCCGGTTCAGATGGACGTATCGTATGCGCAGCAGGCGATTACGCAGGAGCAACTCGAGACAATTCCCGTTGGTGCGCGCATTCGGGATCAGGTTGCCACGCAGGTGGGTTTAGATAAAGATGCATGGGGTATCACCATTCGCGGTGAAAACGCCATGAACATCGGTTTTAATATGGACGGCGTGACCGCGGCGGACAATCGCCATCAGCGCGCTTATACATCTTTTTCAAAGACCGCGATCAAGCAGGTTCAGGTGCTCACAGGTGGTTTTAATGCCGAATACGGGAATATCCGCGGTGGCGTCGTGAACTTTGTGACCAAAGAACCCAGCCAATTTTTTATTTCTGCAGAAGGTACGTACAATCCCGCTGGCAAGAAGCACTTTGGGCCAAATCTTTATTCTGAAGAAAACTGGTGGGATGTGGGGCGTTTTCAGTCCAATAGTCCTACCGAGGACCGCAATGGAGATGGTGAGCCGGACTTTATTGGCTGGAATCAGGAACTCGCAAATCGCACAGCCGGTGGCACACAATGGACGGCTGGCGTAAGTGGCGATCCCATTACCACTGTTGAGCAGGCCAGAGGGATATGGGCCTGGCAGCATCGGAGTCATGACGGAGACGATCCGTATGCCGATGGTCCGTTTAACGCAAACCCGGAAGACCGCGATTACGATTATTTGTGGGATATTACGGTTGGTGGCCCAATTTTGAAAGACAAGGTGGGATTCACGGCGTCGAGCCGCAAAGAGCGCATGGCCTATCCCTTTGATGTGGGCACGGTTTCTTATCGGGACAATACCACACAACTCAAGCTGACGTTTACCCCCACGGCCACGACCAAATTGAGTGTGCAGTATATCCGGGGGTTCCAGCACGGGAGCCATCAGGGCAATAATGTGGGCGTGCCACAGCGCACACAGCAGGCGGTTTTTGAGAACTACACCCATTCGCGCATGTTTATGCCCGCTGCCGATTACCAGAAGATGCAAATTGAGCGCAATCACGGGTTGGTCTCCTGGACACACACTTTGTCGGCCAAGACGTTTTACAACTTGACGGCGCGGTTTGGGAATGTGGATTGGACTACGCAATGGCATCCGCAAAAACTGACCAACGCGCCCGCAATGGCCATCCACACAGATGGTTCGATGGAACAGGTTGATGAGAATAGTGCCGATGCGGCCAGATCGCGGGGTGCCGTGGTTCTAAACGAAGCGCCCTTTGGCTGGAATTACAAGCCCGGTGGTCAGGATATTCTCGGTCTTTTCCTAATGCAGGGCGGTGGCGGCAATAGCCGCGCAGGCGACTGGTCCACCATGGATGATCTCGATATTACGGCTGATTTCACCAGCCAGATTACCCCGCATCACCAGATTAAAGCCGGTGTGCAGGTGCATCACTTCAATTTGCACGAAAATCGGGGTATGGTGCCAGCCGCAGTTCCCGAGTTCAGCGATCCCATTTACAAGGATGAGTACGAAGGCCCGCGCGTCAGTTCAACCGATGACGTGGTCTTTCCGTGGACCGGGCGCAGCGATCCGGACCTGCCCAGTGGTGGCGATATCAACGGGGATGGCGTTTTCAATGAATCGGATGTGCCGTCGGGCGGCGCTACGGGTGACCACAACAACTATTTTGTGAAAACCCCGATCTTCGGCGGCGTCTTTTTCCAGGACAGGATGGAGTATCGCGATATCGTAGTCAATGCCGGTGTTCGTCTGGATTGGCATCGCCCCGACCTTTATTTTGACCTTCCAAATGAAACCCATTTCCCGTGGTTTGGCAGAGATGCCGAAGCTGTTTATCGCGCGGTGCGCAAGGTGCGCCCGCCAACTGATTGGGCTTTCAGCCCCCGTTTTGGCGCGTCTTATCCGATTACGGATTTGAGCAAAATGTTCATCAACTACGGGCACTTTAACCAGATTGTGAACACACGCGATATGTATCGCACGCAGAGCGGTTTGGGACAGTCGCTGGAGTTTTTTGGCAATCCGTGGATGAAGATGGAGCGCACGATTCAGTATGAAATGGGATATGAACGCAGCTTCCAGGGGCAGTATCTTTTGACGGGAACGGTTTATTTCAAAGATGGCGAGAACGAAGCCTGGCCCGCCGTGCGGATCAGGGGCGCATTTAACACGGGCGCTCCTCGCAACACGCAAAATGCCTTTGTGACTGATGCGCGCGGGCTGGAACTGAAGTTGCAGAAGACGCGGGGCCAGTTCTTTACTGGTTTCTTGTCTTATGATATTCGCCAGGCGCGGGTTCGCAACACAGCGTGGCAAGATATCCGCGATGCGAAGACGGTTTCAACACCTTCGATAACCGTGCTTGAGGGTAACCCGAACAATGCCGCGCCGCCATTCAAGGCAAAGCCTCAGATAAAATTGGGCGGCAATTTCCGAACGCCCCTCGATTACGGCGGCGAACAGCGGATGCTCAAGGGCGGTTGGAATTTCGGTTTCTACCTTGATCGCGAGGCGGGAGAGTGGTTCAACTACAATCCAGGCAATGCAGATGCTTCGCTGATCAATGTGCTCAACGCGCAGTGGGTCGATGAATACGCCGCGCACCTGCGCATTTCCAAGATGTTCGATATGCCGGGATCGCCTATGCTGTTCGTAGAGATTTCCAACCCGCTCAACTTCCAAAATACGCACACCCTGGGCGGCGGCAATCGCAACGACCTTTTTGGGACTGCGCCCGAAGACACGCCCAGAGGTGGCGTGGGGAGCTTCAGCGGTGGGCAGGCCTTTGTATATCAAGGCACGAGTACTGGCAATCGCTTCCGCGCGTATATGGAATCGATAGGCTGGACAGTAGATTCAAATGGCAAGTTGCAAGAAGGCAAGCGACCGGGTACCGATGTCCTGGATTTTCCGGATATGCGACGTCCTTCGCTCCTCTTTAGCGACCGGCGAGATATTACGTTTGGCGCCAGGTTTAGTTTCTGAGAAGCTGTTTTAATTTCTTGGGACCTACCCCTCCTTCCCCGTTCGGGCTTCGCTTGTGCGGGGAGGGGCTGGGAGGGCATCTTTAATTTTTTTTCACGTTTACGTCTTAATGTATAGGAGAGAAATGTGATACAAAGACGATTTACAACACTTCTGATATTCGCTGCTTTGCTCATGCCATTGAGCGATGCCAGCGCACAATGGATCGGAAGGATGTGGGGAAACTGGCCCAGTATCGACTATTTCGTCATTATCAATTCCCCGGGTGGACGGGCTACGGGTGTCACCAATCCCGATGTCCGTACTGAAAATGCGCGGGTTATGGACGGGTGGTGGCAGTTTGCCATAGAAGATTTTAATGTTCCTTCCTATTTTGAGCCATTTCAAGGCGATCAGCCCGAGTTGCTGGGCAAGCCATTTACAAAGTTTGTAAATGACTATAAGGAAGACGCGCGGGATTTTACGCGCACGCATTTTGAACTCGGCGATGGTCTTACGCCAAAAATTTATCGCAACCAGCCGCCAACTGTTACGCAAGATGGCGTGAACTTGTCTCAGACGCTGTGGACGATTTTCCCCGACCGCCTCGATCAGGTGATCCCGGATCTGACTGCCGATCTGTTGATCCCGCTCGAAGTGGGGTATGCGGGTGGTCTCACGGAGCGGCGCAGGCTCTATGCCTGGCAAAGTCCAGAGCAGGATGAGATGTTTATTCTGATCCGGAGTTATGGCCGTCCCGATCCGCCCAATGTTCCCGATTCAAGAGTGGGCGCGCGCGGCTCTGCGCCGAGCCCCGAGTCGAGCACGGCCAATCCGGTGTTTAATAATCTTTATATCGGGCAAAACGCGTACATCCAGAGGGGCGGCGGGCAAGGTCCAGCCGGCGAGGTGCGGGATCCGGGTTCAGTAGAGACAGGCTCGCGCCACTTCACGGCAAATCTCGGCGCGCTCGGCGAATGGGATGAGCTTTATTTTTACGACGACGAGCAAAAGCTCTTCTATGCAAGAGACGCCGATTCGGCCAACAAAGCTGGATATCGCTCGGATGGCGATGATCGCGGCGAACCGGCGCCCGCTGAAGGTCACGAGGCACTCGAACTGGCCAAGGCAGCGCGGATTTCGGCTGGCGAGTTTTTAGAGTCCGAATACAAGGGCAAGGTCTGGCTCTACGTCTCGCAAAATCCCACGACTTTTGAAGATTTGTCCGATGGGAACAACTGGTTTATCAACGATCCAAACTCTGAATCCTCTCAACCCCGTCTGATAAAGCGCGTTGAAGGCTCCAGCTGGCGCTCTTCAGATGGGAATACCCGCCCCGAGGTCTATGACTTTATCGTGGAGCCGGGGACGACGCGCGATCAACGCATTTTCCAGAGTGACGCGCCCGACTACCAACCCACGTCTGTCGATATGTGGGCATTTCAGATGACCTGGGGACCGTGGGATATGAAACCCGGAGAGTGGGTTCATATCGTAGAAGCCTGGGTCGTGGCTGGCCCGCATGCAGATGAGAACAAGCGCGTTGGCGCGCAGTGGGCCAATGGTTCGATTTCTTTTGATCAGAAAGAGGCTTTTCTCAATAGCGGACAGGATTCACTGATGAAGGGCGTGGAACTGGCGCGACAGGCATGGGCAAATCGCCGCACGGTTAACGGCACAGTGCAGGGCAAGGAAGTGTCGTGGCCCATCGGGATGGCGCCGAGTCTTCCCCTCGGTCCGTCGTGGCCTTCCAATGTGGCTTACAAATCGGGTCCCGCGCAAAATGAGATCGAATGGTCGGCGGTTTCCGATGCCGTGGGCTACAATCTCTACAAGATGGTCGGTCATGAGACCAATTTGCCCGATCCTCCGATAGCGGTCAATGGCAATACGCTTATTACGGGAACCAGCTATACCGACACAGATGTCGTGCGCGGCGAGCGGTATTTCTACGCAGTGACGGCTGTGGATGCCGATGGGCAAGAGAGCAGTATTTTTGCCACGCGCGGTCTCGGCAATGGCGTGAGTCCATTTTCTGCTCCTGTCAACGATCTGACAAGCGTTCGCGTCGTGCCCAATCCCTACAGTATTTTGGGTGGCAATTTGTCGGATGGCGGTTTTAACTTCACGGGGCAGCCCAACAAGTTGCTCTTTGTGAATCTGCCCGCTCGGGCCATTATTCGGATCTTTACGCTTCAGGGCGACCTGGTCACGCGGCTCGATCACGTTTCGGGTTCGGGCGACGAGGAGTGGCCGCTGATGGCAAATGACAACAACCAGTTTATTGTCAGTGGCGTGTACGTAGCGCATATTACCAATCCCGACACGGGCGAAACCGATATCGAGAAGTTCGTGGTTATTCGGTAGGTCAGACGAGGAGGCTGTTGTGAAATTACATAATATTATCTGGGTCTGTCTGCTGGCATTCGTCCTTTCCGGCGTGCAGGCCAATGCACAATTTGAAGATCCCCGGGTTCTCGGCGGCGAAAAGATTCGCGATCTGGAACCCATTTATCCAAATCAGGAAGAAGTCAGACCTTCGGGCGTGAAATCCGCGCAGAGCGGTTTTGTGTTTCTCGGATTTTCCACAGATGCGCGGCGAGCCGCAATGGCCGATGCGGGCGCGGGTCTGATCGGCGATGCGTCGGGTGCGGTGTTTCTAAATCCGGGTCTGCTGGGGTTCGTACACGAACGACAGGCGTTTTTTACCCATGCCCAATGGATTTTTGAAACGAATCACCAGGTTGCCGGTGCGGTTTTCAAACTCCCAAATGCACCGGGTACCTTTGGCGTGGGCTTTGTCACGCACAGCGCGGGAGAGATCAATGGTACTAAGATCAATCCCGATCCCGCCAGTGTAGGGTTCACGGAGACGGGTACATTTACTACGACGAATTACGCCCTGTCCGCAGGCTGGGGTTTTCAGATTACCGATCGATTTTCGGTAGGGGCAATGGCGCGTTTCGCTCATCAGGGTCTGGGATCGAGTGAGGTCTTTGTCGCTGGCAGTCGGCAAACTCAGTCGAATGATCTCAATGCTTTTGCCGTGGATATCGGGACCTATTTCAATACGGGATTCCGGAATATGGTGATTGCTATGAGTGTGCGGAATTTCAGTCCGGGAGGAGAGTCTCAGTTCCAGCGCGAGCATTTCGAGTTGCCCCGGTCGTTCCGTCTGGGTTTTGTCTTCGATATGATTTCGCTGTTTGGCCGAATCCCTGTGCCGCATCATCTGAATTTGGTCACTGAGATCCACAGTCCGATAGATTTCGACGAGCGCACGCTTGTGGGTGTAGAATATCGGTTCAAGCAGGCGACCTCTGCGATGGGTTTTTCCCTGCGCGGTGGGTATAAGAACAATCACGATCTGGAAGATTATTCGTTCGGTGCCGGTATTGATTACAAAACCGAGGCAGGGAAAGGCGTTCGCATCGATTATGCGTTCAAGCATTTCAATACGACTTTCACCGATCCCGTGCAGATGGTGAGTGCCGCGATTAGTTTCTGATTAACCCTTAAACCAAAAAAACGGCGGTGGATGTATTTCCATCGCCGTTTTTGTTTAGACTACAAAGATACTGGCAGCTACTTAAAATCGAAAATCTTGAAAATATCACAAAATCCGAAAATATAAAAAGAAATACCCTCAAAAATTGAATGCGATCCCAAAGACAGAACCCGTGTTCTTATGAATGAACAGAGGACTAACCGCGATGTCTTGCTTGCGATCATCACGCTTATTTTTTGATCTTATGCTTCTAAGTTTTCTTCCTCCCCACTCTCCGACAATACTGCCAAGAACCTGTACAGGAACGACTAAAATAAGATCTTTTTTTGCAAGATCCTCCCCTAATAATTTCCAGTATAAACTTCCAGCCAAAACACTACCAGACAATGCGCCCACAAAACTTTTGAACCGTTTGTTGCGTTGAGGTAAATACACACCGCCTGCAACGCCGAACATCGAACCAATAATGAAGCTATCTAATGAAAGTGTCTGAGTAGTCAAAGCTACACAGACAAAACCTGACCATCCGACCACATGACCACCCAGAAAACCCAACAAAGATTCACCAAAATAAAGATCTACATTACTTTTATCCACATGACTTATCTGCACTGTATCTGGTGCTACATCTGCCTTTGCAATTAGGCTTTGAATGCGCTCAAAGGTGATCTGTTCCTTCCAAAGACCGCGTCCAATGGTCAAACTCTCTCGATCAACGGCTTTAATATATCCTTGTGCCGTGTCCAGTTTCTCCCACTTCCCTGAGACTTGATCCAGTTCATCCGTCCTATAGATGACCTCGGCATAGACACCGCCTTCAACCTTGCTGCTGTCAGCCTCACCAGCTTCGAGGATCACCCCTGACAACAAGGTCTGTGGCAGACATAGACCTAAAATCAGAACGATTGCTACTATATGTGTCATGTATTCCTCCTGACAAAAAACAGTCTTCTATCCTGAAAAAATCAACCATCATTGGGAAAGTGACTCGAAAATATCAGAAAATCGGCAGTATCAATGGTCCCATCGCCGTTCAAATCCATATCACCATTAAAACCATCCTCGCCTTCTGATTTACCAAACGTCGCCACAAATAGCAAATGATCTGATAAATTGACCGCGCCATCACTATTAAAATCGCCGATCAGACTGACAGCTATAGAAAAACTATTCGTTGCAGTCGTGTTTGCATTATCGGTCACAGTCACAGTAAGTGTGAAAGTTCCTGTCTGTGTGGGTGTGCCTGTGATTTGTCCACTGCTCGAATTGATAGAAAGACCAGAACCCGTAGCAGGGTTGCTGGACAGGGCATACGTGTATGGCGTCTGCCCCCCTGATGCTGAGACCTGAATAGGAGTAATAGCGCTGTTCGTCACAGCACTGATCTTGACTGCTATATCATCTATACCTGCGACTGTCAGTGCTGACGAAACGGGCTTGGACGCAGGCGCATTTACCGTCATAGTGAAAGAACGCTTTACCTTTGTGGGAGCCGCAGTGCCTGTCGCACCACCACTGCCATCACTCACAGTCACTGTTACTGTGAAAGTCCCACTCGCTGTGGGAGTGCCTGTAATGCGACCACTATCTGAAATAGAAAGTCCTGCTCCCTCCTGCGGGGCACTCTCTATGGAATATGTATAGTTCCCTCGACCCCCTGATGCTGAGACCTGTATGGGGGTAATTTCCTGATTCTGAGTCGCTGTAATATCCGATATTGGATCAACGTTCAGAATCGTGGGATCAGCAGAAACAGTCATATCAAACGATGTGGAATCTGCTTTGCTGTTAGCATCTTGTACCTTCACTTTAATGGTGAATGTGTCAGCCTCTGTTGGTGTGCCAGTAATGCTGCCACTCGACGAAATTGAGATAACTTCTGGTTCACCGGATAATGAATATTGATAGGGCGTCTGACCGCCTGATACGTTGACCTGTATAGATGTAATTGCTTTATTCTGAGTCGCTGTCACATTCGATATTGGCGATACCACCAGTCGCTGAATAACACGCAGAGTGAAAGAATGCGTTACAACATTATTGTCAGCATCTCGCGCTGTCACAGTCACATTGAAAGTACCGGTTTGGGTAGGTGTGCCAGTGATACTTCCCGTTGATGAAATAGAGATACCTGCAGGCGCACCAGATAATGAATACGGACCAGATGCTCCTACCTGTATAGGTGTAATTGCCTCATTTAGATATTCCTCAATAGTAGCAGAAGCAGGCGCACCATCCAGGTATATCCCATAGATGGAATTTTGGATTGTGCTGTCTTTTATATCGAAACCTCCTCCCTCCGAAACGACAATGCCTGACCAATCAGTATTTGTCCTTGACAAATTTTGCAGAGGTTCAGATTGAAAAATAACGCCATCTGCAACCAATTTTCCTTTTATGTTCAGTTCTGATTTGTTAAAATTTAGTCGACCAGACTGATTGATATCCCAATTCTGGACAAAATTAATAGTTGTTCCGGGACTAATGGTCAGTGTTGTTCCGTGTAAGACCGTGATATCTCCGCATATAGTGATATTACCGTTCCAGGTTTGGTCTCCAGAAACAACTGGCGGAGTAAATTGGTAAGAGGAGTATATAGTATTTGGATCTATGGAAGATATTAGAGGCTTTCGGCTATAAACTTTATCCGACGCAACAGAGCCAGTCGCAATTGTTTTCTCCCAATTACCTTTATGAGCTGGACCTGATGGCGCCTTATTCTCTCTACCACCAGGACTGGAAACCTCTAAATGTCCCCATTTAATATTTGCTTTTAACCAATCAGGGGCTGATGTATCTGTTTTGTTGGGAATCAAGACAATTTCAGCATTATCAATGACTTCAGAAAAGAGACCATTGGGGTATTCGTAATTGTCTGTCACAGGCCCAAGGATGCCCCCTTGAGGCTCAAACCATAATGCCCTATAAGGATAACTGCCACCACTTTGTAGGCCTGACTCCGATGTGGGGCCGACCCAATCAATGATAGGATTCAAAAAACCGACTCCTGGTACTGGAATTAGGGCACTAAACAAACTTCCGCCTCCTACATACACAAGCGGTCTATCTCCTACAAGAGGCACTTCGGGAGAGCCCAACTGCCCAGGATAATCTGCTTTTGCAGGTCCGTTGTTTCCGTATTTCGCTTTCCGACTCATGGCTTGCCCATGAAAATAAAACTCGATCTCTTGAGCCACTGCAATTGTGGGATTGCGACTCGACACAATAACATTTATGTGTTCCCAATCCCCTTCGTGATTATTTATCCAATCATTATACGGATAAAAAAACCAATATTGAATGACATCCCTCCGACTGCCGCCATCTTCAGTAAATATGTGAGCGTAAATCGTATTGGGAAAACTATCCCTTACACTTTTATAATGTTTCTCCCAACTTCCCTGGGCAGGAGCATTGCGATCAAAGTCTGACCCGTTTATATCCGTTCCAGCAAAATCGAAATGTGCCTTGACTTGGTAAGTATCTGTGGGATGTGATAAATGGCTCCAACGTCCTGTCGCTTCAAATTCAGGATTGAGATTTGCATAACTTCCATTGCTATAATTGATGCCTGTGCCATTAGTTGTTGAATAAGTACCGGTAAAGTTCTTTTTCCAGTCAGAAGCAGAAATTTCATCTTCAACAGCAAGTTGACCTGTTGAGGTATATTTTTTTACGTTAAACCATATATTTCTCCAATCATCTGCGCCAACGATGTTCACAGATTCTGGTGCCTGGGGAATATACTGTGTGCCATTTACTTTGGCACTGTGTAATAGTAAGATGGGCGCAAACTTTTTGGCTAAAAGAAGATCGTCATTAGCCTGTACCCTGCCTGCTTGTCCGGTAAGTAGAACGATTAAAACGCTCAAACACATTAGGTTTAATTTCATAAATGCCACTCCTCCGAAAATATAAAAAGAAATACCCTCAAAAATTGAATGCGATCCCAAAAAAAGGACCCGTATTCTTATGAATGAATAAAGGACTAACTGCGATGGTCTGCTTGCGATCATCACGCTTACATGGTTATCACCTATCCTTATAGTTTAAATAAATTATAGAAGTCTAATTCATTATTTGAAAGACAGGCTATATAACTCAATGCTCTCTGTCAAGAATTTCTTTTCACACGATTCACACGTTTGCCGCACACGTTGGTAAATATAGGTGTGGCTATCGGGATATCCACACCTTTGAAACAGCTATATATTCAGGAGTAAAAGGAAAAGAATGGCTGGCTAAAATGAGAGGTTATTGTGTGAGATAGAGATCAGCCGACAAACAATGAGCAGAATTCTCAGGGGTAGGCGCACAGGCTCTCTGTGCAAATTGGCGGACTAAAAAAATGGAGACTGGTCGCCCAGTCCCCATAAAATATTACTGTATTGAAGCTTTCTCTTAAAATTTATACCAACCCGCCCTTGATCGCTATTTTAATCGCGTCTTTGCCGTCGAGATGGTATCCGCTGTGCAGGGCGTTGAATCCTTCGGCTACGCGGTCAATGGGTATGGTGTGGCTGACGAGGTCTGCAAAGGCGTATTCGTTTCGCTCGAGGATGGGGAGTGCGCGCACAAAGTGTTCGGGCGCGCTTGCCCACACGGCTTCGAGGCGCAGGTTGCGGCGCATAAACATCTGGTTGGGGTTGCAGTCAAAAGATCCCACATCGACAAAATGTCCCATGGCGACATAGGTGCCGCTGTGCCGCAGGAATGTGACGCCTTCGGGAATGGCGGGCAAAAATCCCGCGCATTCAAAGACGACGTCGGCGCCTGCGCCTCGGGGTGTGTTTTCGCGCACAATTTTCGTGCGTTCTTCAGGGTCGGGTATATCGGCAATGTCGATGGTGAGGTCTGCGCCGAGTCGCTCTGCCAGTTCCAGACGCCCTTTGGGACCGCCGACCATGATGAGCCGCCCCGCACCGCTGACTTTGGCAGCGACGAGTGTGAGCAGGCCAATGGCGCCAGATCCCTGTACGACGACGGTATCGCCAAATTGCAAGCCAGAACGCATTGCGCCGTGTACGCCAATGGTAAAAGGCTCGGTGATGACTGCAACTTCGGCGGGCATATCGGTTTTGAGTACGACTGAATCGGGATTCCACAGGTAGATGTATTCGCCAAACCCGCCTCGCAAATAGGGGGCTTCTTCGGCTTGTATAAAACCGTATGCGCCCTTATTTGTGCCGGGTGCGAAGAGAACCCGATCTCCGGGCGCGATGGGATTGCCAAGGTAATCGGTTTCTACACCCGATCCCATGCTGTCGATGATGCCGACATTTTCGTGACCGAGAATGATCTCGCCCTGCAAGCGCTGATATTCCCAGTTGTGCAGGTCTGTACCGCAGATGCCAGCGAGTTCTTGTTTGAGCAAAATTGATCCCGGTTCTGGATCGGGAACGGGATATTCGCGTATTTCAAATTTTTCGCCGCTCATTACTGCGGCGCGTCCAGTGCGAGACATAACAAGCTCCTTGGGTTATGAATTTTTTGAGAATAATCTGAGGTCTGAATCAACCATTTCTTTTACGAGGTCTTCAAAGCCTATGTCGTAAGTCCAGTTGAGTTTGTCCTTGGCTTTAGTGCAATCGCCGATGAGCAGATCGACTTCGGCCGGGCGCAAGAATCGCGGATCGATCTGCACATATTCCCGATAGTCGAGGCCGACATGTGAGAAGGCGATTTCGCAAAATTCGCGCACCGAATGGGTCTCACCGGTTGCGATGACATAGTCGTCGGGCGCGTCTTGTTGGAGCATTATCCACATGGCTTTGACGTATTCGCGGGCGTGTCCCCAGTCGCGTTTGGCGTCGAGGTTGCCGAGCGAGAGGTGGCCGATTTGTCCGAGTTTGATGCGCGCTACGTGGGAGGTAATTTTGCGGGTGACAAATTCAAATCCCCGACGAGGGGATTCGTGGTTGAACAAGATGCCACTGGCGGCGTACAGGCCATAAGCTTCTCGATAGTTGCGGGTCAGGTCAAATCCCGCGACTTTGGAGATGCCGTAGGGTGAGCGCGGATGAAAGCGCGTGATTTCCGTTTGGGGCACTTCTTCGGCTTTGCCAAACATTTCGCTCGATCCTGCAAAATAGAACCGACATTCGGGCACGAGTTCATTGAGGGCTTCGAGGACATAGTGCGTGCCATTGATGTTGATATTGAGTGTTGAGAATGCGTCTTTAAAAGAGGTATCGACAAAGCTTTGCGCTGCGAGGTGGTAACACTCGTCGGGTCGAATGATGCGCACGACATTGTAGATGCTGGGAAAGCTTTCGAGCGATGCGGGATGGAGTTCCACTTTGTGTTGCAAATGGGTAATGCGTCCGAGCCGGTGTTCGGGGTCTTCGAGAGCCACGCGCCTGACAATGCCGTGTACTTCGTAGCCTTTATCGAGCAGGAGTTCTGCGAGATAAGAGCCGTCTTGTCCCGTAATGCCGGTGATTAATGCCTTTTTTGCCATGAGAGTCCTTTCGAAAATGCGGCACGCGTGCCAGCGCAACAATTAATGGGGAATACGAAGGTACGTCAAGTCAATACATGCGTGTTTTCAAAAAGTTCATGGATCTCAGTAAGAGCCATTGACAGTCGGGATTCTTTTGGATATTTTAGACTAAGTGCCGGGGTAGAATCTTTCAGGAGGAGATGCTATGAAATACTGGCTGATGTGTACGGTTGCCGGGCTGTTGGCTCTGGGCGCACCTGCCCAGGCCGATGTGGTTGGTGAAGAAGAAAAGACAGGTGAAGGCGAGGTCAATATAGGTCCTATTCGCGCGGGGCAATTGGAAGTGACGCCGATTATGTCTGTGCGATTTTCCAATCGCGGCTTGTTCTATCGCACGGGAGTTCAAGTGGCTTATTCGATTAGCCGCTGGCATCAAATTGGCGGTTCTTTTATCGCGGGCAATAGACAATACGACCGGCGCGCAGGTCTCGACTCTCCCGACCGGGATGATCTAACGCAAGTGCTGGACAATGCGACAATAGATGCCCGGGGGCGTTATATGACAGTGGATGACGGGTTTGGATCTTCGGTGTCGGGTTTTTATCGGTTGAATATTCCCATTCAGATTAAAAAGCGCACCTTTCCGTTTGTAGAAGCATTTGCCGCACGCGATTTTTGGGGATGGGGCAATGTCAGTGAATTGGGCGGTGGTGCAGGTACGCGCCAGGTGCTGTCAAGACACACGGCTCTGACCGCGATGTATGGGTATTCGGTCTTATTTGCCGGAGAAGACCGCATCAAACGCCATTTTGTAAAGGGTGGTGTGTCGGTGTTTTTTAGATAGAAGCGGATGCCACGAGAATATACTGCTCCCGATCTTGAAATAGGTCGGGAGTTTTTTGTTTATTGCTTCTCGGCCATTGCTCATTGTTCCTCACTGTGTATTTTTATATATTGGGGGATCATGTTTGATGCGGATGTTCTCGATTATATAAAGTAGGAGGAAATATTATAAGATGGCACTTGGGGAGGGAATCGTTGATCGCGATGCACTCGCCGCGCGGAAAAGTGTGACTGCGCGGTCGATCATTACAGGATTGGCACTCGCGTTGCTGGTGATTGGGTGGAATACCTATGTCGAATATATCGCCCACACCGCGCGTATGAATATCACGCATTTTCCGATCGCGTTGTTCGCGCCTTATGTGGTGTTGACTCTGGGCAATGCACTCGCGCGTCGATGGCAGGCTCCCTGGGCATTGACGAGTACCGAAGTGTGGACGATTCTGGCGATGGGATTGGTGGGAGCTGCTGTTCCCGCCTTTGGGCTGACGAGTTATTTTTTGGGTATGATTTCCATTCCCTATTATCTCGCCACGCCAGAGAATCAGTGGGGAAGTTATTTTCACCAGTATTTGCCCAACTGGTTGATTCCCTCCAATGAAGGCGGGGCCATGCAGTGGTTGTTTGAGGGCCTGCCCAGCCCGGATATGCCCATTCCCTGGGGCGTGTGGTTTGTGCCTTTATTTGGTTGGATGACGTTTATTGCTGCCATTGTGGTGGGGTGCATTTGTCTGGCGGTGATGTTGCGCAAGCAATGGGCAGAACACGAGCGGTTGGCGTATCCCATTTTGCATCCGGCAGGCGATCTGGCTGAAGCAGAGGGCAGAGTGCCTCTTTTGAAGAATAAATTCTTTCTTTTTGGCGCGGCCATTCCTTTTCTCATCCTGTCCTGGAATATCATCAGTTATTTTTCACCCGGATTTCCGGTTATCAGCCTGGGACCGGGGTGGATGCCCATGGGCGTGTATTTCCCGCGCATCCACGTGCGGTTTAATTTTTATACTGTGGGTTTTGCCTATTTTGCCAACCTGGATGTGCTGTTTTCCATCTGGGTATTTTATTTGTTTTACTGCGTGCAAGTTATGTTTTACAGGCGCGTGGGGATTAATCTGAGCAATAAAGGTAGTGCTGCAGATGCGACGACCTCGCTACAAGCTGGGGGTGCATTTGTGGCGATGGTTTTATTTGGGTTGTGGATGGCGAGGTTCCACATTCGCGATGTGTTTGTCAAAGCATTTCGCGGAGATCGACAGATCGATGATTCAGACGAGATGCTTTCATATCGCGCGTGTGCATTTGGCCTGCTGCTTAGTCTGATTTTTCTAATTTTCTGGTTCCAGGCGGTGGGCATTAGCTGGGCTGTTGCTATTGCTCTTACGCTGGGTATTTTCGTTACTTATTTGGGCACGGCGCGGGTGATTGCAGAGACCGGTGTGATTTATTTTAGCATGCCGATGACGCCCAATGGCCTCTTGCCCTTTATTTTTGGGCCCAAATCATTTGATGCTTCAACGCTGACGGCATTGCGCCTGGTTGATTCGGTGCGCTCACAGAGCAAAGCGATGTTTATGCCCCCGCTTGTGCATGCGGCGCGCATTGCAGATATGGCGGGAAGAAATAAGAAGCGGCTCATTTTAGGCATTGGATTGACGCTCGTGATCGGTATTGGCGCTGCAATTGGGTACTCGCTTTATCTGGGCTATTTGCACGGGGCTTATAATTTTAACGATTTTCCATTCACGCGCTATCCGCCGCGAACCTACGATGGGCTGGTCAAGGCCCTGAAGGGCGAAGAAAAATGGGAGAGCGAGCGCCCTTTGTTTTTGCTGTTGGGTATTGGCATTTTTGCCGTGGTGAGTCTGATGCGCTACCGCTTTGCATGGTGGCCCCTCGCGCCCATTGGCATGGTCGTGCCGCTGACGCATGCCGTGCATTCTGTTTTTTCTGTTTTTATGGCATGGGGCATCAAATCGATCATTTTACGCATAGGTGGCGTGAATCTCTATCGGCGTTTGCGTCCCTTTTTTTTAGGGTTGCTCGTAGGCCATGCCCTGGGCGTAATCCTGTCGTTTTTTGTCGATCAGATATGGTTTCCTGGACAAGGTCATCGCACGCATTCGTGGTGAGAAAGTGAATACCTATTTTCAAGTATCTGTTGTGCTGTCGCGGGCAAAGGTTGAAATTGTGTCTGCCGAGTTGTTTGAGCTGGGGTGTTGTGGTGTGGTGGAAGAGGATATGAGCGACGGGGTTCGGCTGATAGCTTATTTTGGGGCAGTGGAAAATAAAGCGGATATAGAACAGGCTCTCATGCCCTATGAATGCCGCTTTGAACCCGTACCCGATACGGATTGGACACTGGCGTGGCGTTCTTTTTTTCAGCCCGTTTATCCAATGCCTCGCATGGCAATTTGTCCACCTTGGGACAGGGTGCCCGATCCTCCGGGCGGTTTTACAATCGCGATTGATCCGCAAATGGCATTTGGCACCGGGCATCATGAGACAACGCGTCTGGCACTTTTGGGTTTAGAGAGAAAGATAACATCAGGAAATCGGGTGCTGGATGTTGGAACGGGATCGGGAATTTTGAGTATTGCGGCTGTGAAGTTGGGCGCGGCAGAGGTCATGGCGGTGGATATTGAGGCGGCTGCGATTGAGAATGCCCGGGCCAACTGTGTTTTGAATGGTGTGGATGCACAGGTGGTTTTGATGCAGTGTTCTGTCGATAGGATATCGGGTCTTTTTGATGTGGTGGTTGCAAATATTATCAGCAGTATTTTATTGCCTATGGTTCCAGAATTGGCAAAGCGATTGCATCCCGAAGGGTGCGCGATTTTGGGAGGGATTTTGGATCGCGAGCGCGAGGCGCTTTGCACAGCCCTGGACCAGGCCGACCTGATGCTTGATGAGATGCTCGACGATGGCGAATGGCTGTGTGCGATTGTGCACAAATCCCGATAGGATAAACTGTGAACCAGACTGTTAAGGATCGCATCTACGCTTTTTTGGAACAGCGCGATACGGGTGTACAGGCAGAGGTACTGGCTTCTGAGGCACTGGGATTACACGGCGCACGCGGGCCCATAGCCGATCAAGTGGTGCGCGCGGCTATTGATGATGATCCCCGGTTTGTATGTGATCGCAGTGGACTGTGGTATTTAAGACCTCCGGGACAGGGTAAGACCCTGCGGGAGGTTTCTTTTTTTTGTTTTGGGCTGATCCCGTCTGCGGATGCGGAAGTTTATGCACTTGCGGGGCGCAAGGTGCAGATGGGCGCGCGCGAGACGCTGTTTCCCCCGGTTCAGGTTCGCATGGGTGATCGGGAGAGAATTTTGGATTCTTATGCCGAAGGAGTGAAAGATGCGATTCCCGCAGGATTTCAGTGGTCCAGGATGCGGAGAGATTTGAATAGGTTGTGTCTCCTGATGATGGGCAAAGATGTCGTGGATTCCGGGATTTGCCTGTTTCGTTTGGGGCGGCATTTCTTTCCCGATGTCCGTTTGCATTCTGTCGAGGATCTGGCTTCTGCTATGGGACTGTCCTTTGTGTCAGATCGCGGGGCTGAAGGGGAGGCGAGTCTGCAGGCCGATATTTTGTTGCATCTTTTGGAAAGGTGTGAAGAGGAGGGTCTTAATACTATTGAGGCAGTGACTGCCGCACTGTACCCGGATCCCATTCCCATACATTTTGATGCGTATGCTTTTGACGAGGCATTTTTGAGCGCGTTGCCCGAGTTGCCCGGGGTTTATATTATGAGGGATCGCGAGGGTGGCGTGATTTATGTGGGCAAGGCGGTGAATTTGCGTAGGCGCGTGGGCAGTTATTTTGCCAGAAGATCAGAGCGACCAGAAAAGACACAGCGTATTTTGGATCGGATATGGTCTATGGAAGTCGAGACGGTGGGATCTGAGCTTGAGGCGCTCCTGCTCGAGGCGAAACTGATCGCGCTGTGCCAGCCGGAGTTTAATACGCAGTTCGATGTACACAAGCGCGATGCGGAATTGGGCAATTTGAAAAATATAGTGCTGATTCTGCCATCGGCTGAGCAGGAATGCGTTGAGTTGTTTTGTGTTGTGGATAGTACGTCTTTTGTCCAGGTGCGTGCGCGCAAAGATCTGTGGGATTGGGAGGCGGCAGAGCGTGCGCTATACGAACTCTATTTTATCCCAGAGTCGGAACAGGGCCTTGAAACGGGTGACGCTTTTGAAATTTTGAAAAGCTGGATGACCGCAAAGCGCGATGCGATAAATTGGGTGGATATGGATCGCTCGGGCAGCCCCGATGATGCGTTGCGGATTGTGCGGGAATACGTGCAACAATGCGAGGATGAGGATTGGGAGAAAATTTCCTGGCGGGTGTAGGGGCTTATCCGCAGATAGCGCAGAAAAAAACGCGAGTAATTTGAGCGTTTTTCGCAGATGAAAGACGTAAAACAGATTAGATGGAATTATGGATTTACAATTTGTACAAAACTCGTTCCGTGGTGGGGCTTACGGGATAGGGATAGCGACGATATTGATCTTTGTATTTTCGAGCCTTGCCCATAGCAAAACGCAAGACGAACTGCTCGCCGAGAAATTTTCTCCCATTTTGATTTTGGCAGAAGAACCAGAGAACCCAGGTCGCAGAGTTATATTTCCCGAACCCGTGGACATCATGGGCGCGAAATCCGCTTATAGCCTTTGGTTTTCAGTGAAAGTCTATGGCCGAACAACGGAAGGGAAATACGTGCAAGCGCGTATCGGAAATTACAAATATTCAGATGTAATAAAAGCGTTTCCCAAATTCAATTCGCTTCCCAAAGTCGATTTTTCAAAAAATGAATTTGCTTTTTTACCCAAAGCGTTCATTTATCGGGATACGATATTGTTAGATGTCTTAAAAGTGTTAGAAGCCCGTTCTGTCCAGGCAGGTCCTGTACAGGTGGCAATCCAAATAGATCCTGTACAGGAAGGTTCTGCAAAGATAAGTTCTATAGATATAGCACAAATAGCACAGGTAGATTCGGCTCTTTTTTTTGATCCACATTTTGACTATCCCGGCAATAAGGAAAAAGGCTCTGACACGGAAAACTGGTATCATTATTATGAAAATACCACTCACCCTCGCTCTGGAAAGCATTTTAAGAATACAGCATACGCGCATATTTTTCAGATTGAGAGCAGCGTTCCCGCATATCGGGACAAATTTACAATACGGTATTATTACTTTTATCCTTTTAATGATTGGAAAAACAACCACGAAGGGGATTGGCCGTTCATTGATGTCATTATAACAGACCGCGATACCGATAGGGCGGAGCTTTTTGGCGTGAATTACTCGTTTCACGGTGACAGGTTAAGTTATATAAAAAAGGGCGGCAGAAAATTCAATCCTCAGAAAGAATTCGCACCCGCAGAAGGTGGTAGCCACCCCGTCGTTTATATAGGGGCGGGGTCCCATGGCAGTTTTCCAACCGGTGGTGATTATCCCCGAAGAGTATTGTTTATTGATCTTACGGAACATCTGACAAACCGTGGGATTGTCTTGAGTACTGTGGTTGATGAGAACACAAATCCCGATCTCGCACAATATTATGATTTGGTGCTTTTGCCCACGCCCGATCGAGATAACGCCCATAATATGGGGTTGTCAGCAGACATGAGTTGGTTGGGGGCCGAAGTAAGATGGGGCGAACTCGAAGTGGATTCGCCTTTGGATTGGCTACCGATAACTGCGATTGTCCAAAATAAATCTCCTGTGGGACCGTTTCACAAAAGCAACTGGAATAAATTTGAAACCGGCAGTTATGACAGTACAAAGATTCCTCATACCGAGTTTCACCACTACCCCATTCTTCAAGCGGTTACCTGGCGAGATACCATTGACCTCATGGGTGATATTGTGGTATATCCTGGCGCGACCTTGACGATTGAGGCGGGAACGCTGGTCCGTGCGTATCCCAATATAGATATTCACGACATTGCAGATTCAGTGCGAGTCGATATTGTGAACTACGGAACGATAAATGCCGATGCGTCAGGCGGGCAGCAAATCGCATTTGAAGGTCAAATAACTGAGCATTCTCGACCGAAAGCCGGCGATTGGTATGGCATCCGTAATTACGGCACCGTGACCTTGAAAAATTGTAAAATTCAACATTCTGTGGTCGGTCTGGAGGGCAATGGCATCGAGATACTGGATAATGTGATATTGGTGAACAACACTAAGAATAATACGCCTCTTGTCCCGTGCGATTTTAATGGCGATGGGGCAGTGAATTTTGACGACTTTTTGTTATTTGGTGCGGTTTATGGGAAAAGTTTCTCAGACGAAGGCTTTGACGGTCGCATGGACTTGAATAACGATGGCACCATTAATTTTGCCGATTTCCTCATTTTTGTTAGCTGCTATCCATGAGACCGATCTTTAGCCTCTACTTTCCCAAAGACTTTAGACCGTGGCCCGTGAGGGGAGCGACGACGATTTCGTCTTTTTGAGATGGGTATTTCACAAATGCTGCAATGGCTGTGGCCGAAGTGGGTTCGATGTAAAAGCCCATTTCGGCCATTAGTTTTTGGGCGTTGCGCGTTTCGTCGTCGTCAACGGTGAGGATGGCACCCCCTGTTTTATCAATGCACTGGACGATCTGCGTTGCGCGGGCGGGTTCTGCAATGGCGATGCCTTCGGCGATGGTCGCAGAGGGGTTGCCCGTCCAGGTGGGCGCGAGAGGGGCGCAATGGGCGGATTGAACGGCGATGAGTTTGGGCATGTGGGTGATCAAATTTTGTTTGAGAAGGTCCGTAAATCCGATGTAGGCACCAATCAGTAGCGTTCCATTTCCCGTTGGTATGATGAGTGTGTCTGGCGCATTGAAATTGCGTTGTTCCCAGATTTCATAGGCATAAGTTTTGGTGCCGTGAAAGAAGAAGGGACTCCAGACATGGCTTGCATAAAAGTGTTTTTGCGCTGCGTCTTGAACCGCATGCGCAGTGTCTTCCCGCGATCCCGGGATTTTGTACAGGTTTGCGCCATAGCTCTGGATTTGCGCGAGTTTTGCCACTGATGTGCTGTCGGGGACGTAAATGTCGCAGGCAATTCCCGCACGCGCTGCGTAAGCTGCAACCGCCGCGCCCGCATTGCCCGACGAATCTTCGACCATGTGGTGAACGCCCAGTGCTTTTGCATGGCTGATTAAAACGGTTGCGCCTCGGTCTTTGTACGAGCCGGATGGAAACAGGTGGTCCTGTTTGACGAGGAGGGATTTGCCAGCGATGGTTACGGGTGTCAGTGGTGTGAACCCTTCATCGAGGGTGACGATATGGGTGTCGTCTGCGATGGGAATGGCTTCGCGGTAGCGCCATAGAGTCGGCGGGCGGTGGGGAAGTGCGTCAACGAAAAGCTCGGCCTCAAAGTGGAGATCAAAGAGACCACCACAGGTGCAGCGCCACTGCAAGGTGTTGGCGCTACAGGTTTTTCCACAGATTTGGCATAGCAAGTGTGTCATACTATCCATCTATTTCTCGTGGCGGTTGCACGTTATCGTCCAGGGGGAATATGGGGCGTTGGCATTGGGTAAAGGGCAGGGATTTTAAGTTGGCACTGGTGGAGCCGGGCGCGTCAACAGGTACGATTCGGGCGGCTATTTCTTCGAAGTGAACCCGAAAGCCATTGGGCGATTTGCACACGACCAGATCAAAGTCTCGCGGGTCGAGGCCGCGCGCTTCAAAGACTTTGCGATCCATGATGCTCACCGGGCGCGTGGTCGCCATGATGCTGCAAGTCCCGGCCTGGAGAACAGCCGTGTTGCCCGCATGTCCCGATGTGCCCGTGCCTGTGATATATGCCCCATCGGTGAGGAGTTGGATATAGACTTCGCATTCGAGGGGGGAAAAACGCGCTTCGTCTATGGCACCGCCAATGGGAATGGTTATGGTGGTGCCCACACCTGCGCGAAAGGCCGCTTCAACGGCGGGGGGATCGACAATGGGCAGGAGTGCTCGGCCCTGGTAATTGTGTTCAAACAGGCCCTTGAGAATGGCGTTGCTATCGCCAGATGCGCCCGAAGATGTGGCATCGGCAGCGTCGGAAAATACGGTGAGACCCTGAGTTTCTTCAGCCAGGCGAATGGCGTCTGGAATTGCCGTGAGTGGTGCGGTGAAATGGTCGCGATTATCCCACATGTACTGGGCGATGCGTTTGGCTTCGCGTTGTGCGCGTTCGGGATTTTTGTCGGTAAAGACAATGACGTTGGAGCGCAGGTCGGGTACATCGGTGAAGGGATTGCCGATATAGACCCCGCTACCCAGACCCCCTTCGGAGTTTTCTATTTCCTGACACCAGCGGATGGCCTGACCAAATCGCCCGGTTTTGGTGATGAGTTCGTCGCCTCGCACGAGCATGGGCAATCGGATATGCGCGACGGTGGGTTTGACATTGCCATCGAGAAGGGCGAGCAGGTTGCGCGCTCCCCGTTGCCCGGTTTCGTACATGTCGATGTGTGGATACGTGTGAAAGGGAACCATAATGTCGGATTGCGCGATGAGGCGGTCGGTGATGATGCCGTGCAGATCAAAGGTGGTGACAATGGGCACATTGCCGAGGATGTTGCGAATTTCGGTGAGGACATGTCCTTCGGGATCGACTTCGGTTTCGCCAGCCATTGCGCCGTGAAAGACCATGAGCATCCCGTCTGCGGGTGCGTTGTTGCGAATGCCTGTGAGTAGTTCGTCCATGAGCCTGTTGAGGTCTGCGTCGGCGACTGGACCGCCGGATACAGATGATGCCGAATAGATGGGTACCAGGTCAATGTCTTCGCGTTCGGCAAAGATGTCGAGCGCGCCGGCGATTTCGGTATTGCTGCCCCGCAGTGCGAGGAGTTCATCACCAAATAGTACGTCGAACATATCGTAGGGCGTGCGCGCAGGGTTAAAGCAGGATGTTTCTTGTTTGAAGGCTGCGAGTAGAATTTTCATTTTTTTCTCCCGTGCTTTTGCATGTTCTCAATAATAATCCTGGATGGATTGCAGTGTTCGTCTCACAGTATAGGGATCAACGCGCTCTGCACCGGAAAATCCGCGGCTGGCCGATTGCGCGGATTCGAGCCGTTTATAGCGCACTTCCATAGTGAGTGGCGATGAAAATGCAAAGGGTTTTATGGCGTTTCGCCTGGTTACGGCGTTCTGAATCGTTTCATAGATTTCATTTACTACCCGTTTGGGGTGTTTGCTCACCGCGCAATTCCATCCCATCCCTTGTTTGGTTGTGACTGTGACAACGCCGGGGAAAAAACACTCGGCTTCCGCGGTTCCCTTGTCGTCACTCGAGGCAAAAATGACAGGCACCCCTCGCTCTCCTGCAACGGCCGCGTCTATCGCCATTTCTCCCACTTCTCGTCCGTTGATCTTGATCCATTGATACGTTGCGGAACTGAAGGTATGACACATCACGCCGTCAATAGTATTGTCCATGGCGTGATAACCGACAAATGCTACGCCATCAAATGATTCATCCATGCCGGGAAACCGGTGTTCAAATCCCACGCCGAGCGCGATATCACACCGCTCGTCCAGGAGATCGTAATTTAGATTCAAGCTCCCGCCGTGATTATCCCATACAATGACCTGATCTGCACCGGCTGCAAATAACCCGCGGACGGCCGCATCCGCTTCTCGCGTGGCCTGTAATTTGGCGAACTCCAAATTTCGAGAGGAGTTCAGTGATGCGCCAGGTGATCCCACGCCACAGGCTACGCCTTCACAATCGACAGCGACGACAAATTTCATTGGTACCTCCTTTATTTCTTCCTTCTTGACAGTTTTTAGAGCTTTGTGTATTTTTCGCATGAAACGAGAACAGTACTTTTTTATATCTTAGAGCCATCCTAGCTCAGCTGGTAGAGCACCTGATTCGTAATCAGGCGGTCGGCGGTTCGAATCCGCTGGATGGCTCCATAAAGAAAGGGCTTGTGTCGCTCTGATACAAGCCCTTTTTCTTGGCGTAAAATGCGATGTTGTATTTCGCGACTGTGAGGTATTGACGCACAGTGTGAATTTTTACCACATTTATTTTTTAAAATTTTTAGGCTGGAGAAATTTTGTAACACGTTAAAAATAATGATGTTATAGTTTTTTCTTTTGATTTGAGTCCGTCTGGCACAGGAGTTGCAGTTAGTAGGGATTGCAGTCTGCCTTCAACGCGAGCAGATTTTCCTGAATAATCTGGAACTTTTAGCTGGAGGGACAGTATGAAATACGTTGCGATTCTTCTTTTATTGGGTTTTGCGCTGGGGTGCAATGTGGTTGATCCGGTGTCTATCTCAGGATCGGTGGAAAAAATTTCGCCCGAGGTGTTTGCCAATGCCGCCGTGACTATTTTGCATGAAGAAGGCTATACGATAGAAACAGTTGATCCCGTGGCAGGTGTGGTCACGACGGGCTGGCGCGATGAGTCGAGTTATGCGAGTCAGACTTTTTTCGATGTTTCGCGGCGCACGCGCATTTCGGTTGTAATGGATTTTTTTACCCAAGAGATCAATGTGCAGATGACCAAACAAAAAAGGAGCAGTGAGGATCCCTGGCGCAATGACGGGCTATCAGGTGCCGATAGAGATCGGTTGCGGTTAATTCTCGTGCGTATTCAAGAGCGCATCCGGTTAATTGCCGAGCGCGAAGGAGTTGTTGCTACAAAAAGGAGTATCTGGTGACACGATGACGGGCGATAGGTGTTATACACTTTGTATGTCACAAGTCATTAAAAGGAGCAATAATGAAGTTTTTGTGGGTGCTGTTGTTGCTGTTGTTGCCATTGTCTGTTCGAGCGGCAACGCTGAGTGGGTTTATTGCGGATCAGAGTAATGGCGAGTCGCTGCCCTATGCGAATGTGATGTTAAAAGGGTCAGATAGGCCCATTGTTTCGCTGAGCAATGTGAATGGATATTACGCCATTCAAGGGGTTCCTGAGGATATCCCCTATGTGTTGACTATCTCCTATATCGGGTATATCAGTTTTCAGGATACGCTGACCTTTCGAGCGGGCGAAACCAGGCGGCTCAATGTGCAACTCAAACCCGAGCTAATAGTCGTGGAGGAGATCGTGGTGGAGGGCAAGCGGGAGGAGGAAGAGCAACGCATTCAGCCGGGGTTTGTCGAGGTCGAAACGGCAAAAATCCGCGAGATGCCAGCTATTGGTGAGGCGGATATTTTGCGTTCACTACACCTTTTGCCGGGTATTCAGGCCGCGTCAGATATCAGTTCGGGGCTTTATATCCGCGGTGGGGGACCAGATCAGACCTTGATTTTATTGGATCAAATGCCGCTTTACAATCCGTCGCACGCATTTGGCTTTTTTTCTACGTTTAATCCCGATGCCATTCGGGATATGAGTTTGCACAAAGGGGCTTATCCGGCGAAATACGGCGGTCGTTTGGGATCTGTGCTCGACGTACACAATAAGGACGGCAATCGCAAGGGATTTGATGCCAGCGGTGGAATAAGTCTTATTGCCGCGCGTTTGACACTCGAAGGCCCAACCCCAAAGGGGTCGTGGATGGTGTCGGGACGGCGCACTTATATCGATCCTTTATTGTCTTTTATCCGGGATGAAGACACGGATGTTCCCACGTATTATTTTTACGACTTAAATGCCAAGTTCAATCAGGATTTTTCGGATAATGACAAAGTGCAGATCAGTGGATATTTTGGTCGAGACAATTTGACTTTTGATGTTGACGAGGATTCGTTTTTCGGCATTCGGTGGGGGAATACGGCTTTTCTGGGCAAGTGGACGCATGTGTTTTCGCCCGCGCTATTTGGCAATTTTGTGGTGGCGGGCAGCGATTATGCCAGCAAGATAGAACTGAATATTCTCGATACGCCCATTTTGCTTTCCAACGGTATTACCGATTTTACCATCAAAGGCGATGTGGATTGGTTTGCCGCGCACGACCACGCCTTGAGTGGTGGATTTTTAGCCACCCATTACGATTTTAAATTTTATCAGGAATTTAATCGCTCAAGCCAATTCGACCTGAGCCTGAAGCCCAATTTGCTATCGATGTATGTGCAGGATCACTGGCAGCCCGGCTCTGCAACAGATATTCGCCTGGGCATGCGGAGCAGTTATTTTAGCGCTGGTGATCGCTTTCATGTCGAGCCGCGTTTGTCAATGAGCTACCGCAGGGGCAACTGGCGCTGGAAGGCGGCTGGCGGCTCATTTCACCAGTATTTGCAATTGGTGACTACCGAGTTGTTTAGCGGCGGTGATTACTGGGTGCCGCTGGATGAGTCGGTGGAACCCGGACGGTCCTGGCAGAGTGTGGCGGGTGTGGAGTGGGAACCTTCCGAGCGGTATCAGGCTACTGTGGAAGCCTATTATACCGATATGGCGAATCTGATTGTACTGGACAATCGCATCGCCGCAGATATCGATGCGAAGAACGTAGAGGATACTTTTGTGAGTGGGGGAACTGGGTATGCAACTGGTGTCGAAGTCTTTTTGCAGCGCCGTACCGGACGATTGACGGGATGGATAGGTTATACGCTGGGATGGACGCGCCGCACATTTGCCGAACTCAATCAGGGCAAGGCATTTCCCCCCAAATACGACCGACGCCACGATGTGTCTTTTGTGAGCAATTATCGCCTGGGCCGGTGGTCATTTGGGGCGAATTATGTCTATGGCACGGGGCAGGCATTTACGCCTGCATCAGCGCGTTATTCATTGCGCTCGCCCGCAGTGCCCCACCGTCAAATAGAAAATCTGGTGCTTCCCTCAGACCGCAATAGTGCTCGCTTGTTGCCCTATCAGAGATTGGATTTAAATGTGAAGATGCGGTTTCGAGCGTTTGCGGTGAATGGGGAATTTTACGTCCAGGTGTTTAACGTATTTAATCGGCGCAATGAGTGGTTTGTCATTTTTGATGAGTCTGATCCAGATGTGGTCAAGATGTTGCCAATCGTGCCGACTCTGGGGATTAATTTTAATTTTTAAGAGGCGTATGATGAAATATCTCGTTTTGATGGTGGGCTGTCTGGCCGTGCTGGTGGGCTGTGAGGCCGAGCGCGATCCGTCGAGTCTTTTTGGTCCCGATGCTTCGGGTGTTCTGGTTGTGGATGCGCTGTTGATTGTCGATAAACCCCTGCCTCAGGTGCTGGTTAGTGAGACGGTAAGAGCAAACGTGGGGCATTCTGAACTCTGGGCAGGTGTGGGTGATGCCGAGATCGTGATCACTCAGGGGGAACAGATATTTTTGTACAGCCCGGGTTTCGCCGCGGGGTCTTATCGACCCCCGTCCAATGCTCCGCTCGTTTTGCCAAATACAATTTATAATCTGCGCGTGCAATCACAGGGTAGGGAAGCGACAGCGCAGACGATCACACCGGGCAGATTCGATATTCAAGAGGCGGCATTAATAGATGATGAGACACTCGAGGTCATCCGTCCTTTGAACAGATATGAAGATGGCAATGTGCAGGAGAATCGCGTTATCTATCAAGAAGGCCTTCTGGAAATGCGATTTGATCCGATTCCTGCCAGTGGCTACCACATTGCAATTGAGAGCCTGGATCCGGAATCGGATTTTGTGGTATATTCCGATTTGGTCGATGAAGATGATAGGGCGGAGTTTGAACGATACGGCAGTTCGCCGGCATTTGAGGCCACAGATGGCATCGTGCGCTTCCCCTGGTTTGCGGTGGCATATGCCGGGCCTCATGTCATTCGCATTTATGCGGTTGACAAAAACTGGTTTGATTTGATTCGCTCTGTGCCCGAATTTTTTCAAGATGATGGTGGGAATGCGTTTCAGCCTGGCGGTCTGGCGGGCGACAATTTCGAGCGTCCGCTGTTTAACGTTGATGGGGGCATAGGAATTTTTGGCTCGGCGTCCGTGGATTCAGTGGGTTTTGAGGTGCTGCCCCGCCCTTCGCAATAAAAATTAGTGCACAAATACACTCTCAGGGCATCAGTTATAGACTGACGCCCTTTTTCTTTGCTTGACACAAGTATTTATAGTATTATGATTTATCTCATCAATTTTTGAGGAGGCATAAAAATGACGCCTGAAGAACAGAAAGCATTTTTCTACGATCAGGGCTATCTCGTGGTTGAAGATGTGGTGTCGCCCCAGGAGTTGGCAGAGTGTGAAGAAGAGATTCACAAACTGCATGTGATGGCTGCAGATTTGGCAACTGATGGCGACAAGCGTTCGGGCAGTTTTCAGCGCGAGCCTTATGCGAGAGACAAAGAGCAAGATGGCTTGCCCGTATTGCGGAAGATTGAACAGACGCGCGATTTTTCCAATGTGTTCAAGAATTTGGCTGCACATTCCAAACTGGTGCCTGTGATTCAGAATCTGATTGGGCCCGATTTGTTGTTGTTTCGCAGCACGCTTATGCTCAAGCCCGCGTTTCACGGGTCATCGCATGGTTTTCATCAAGATTCGGCGTATTGGCCGATGGAGCCGCCCGCGCTTGTCACGGTGAGCATTGCATTGACGGATGCCCGTTCGGAGAATGGGTGCATTCGAGTGATTCCCGAAAGTCACAAGTGGGGCATGCAGAAATGGGGCGATATTGCGCGGCCTCAAGATGCAAAGTTGACAGATCGAGAAAATTTGGATATCTCACAGGCTATTGAGGTGCCACTCAAGGCGGGAACAGCTCTTCTGTTTCACAGTTTGTGTGTACACGGTTCTGGTCCCAATAATTCACCTCGCCCGAGGCATACGGCACTCTACGCCTATTTTCCACCTACTGTGCGTTATATGGCGCGGGGAAAGGATTCATCGCGCACATTTCCGGTGATCTCCGGGTTAGAAGGCCGGAAAGAAGTAACGATGGTGGCTGAATCGGCGGCTTGATAAAGATATTATTCACTATAAACCGGGAGGTTCTGCGCGATGTCAAAAGAGAAAATTCGCCTCGGTTTGATCGGATGTGGCGGCAACATGCAACGAGCGCATTTGCCTCGTTTGAAAGCAGATGGCGGCGTGGAGATTATCGGCGTGGTCGATCCCGATGAGAGCCAGGCGGAAGCATTGATGGAGGCGTGGGGCAGTGAGGCGTCGTTTTATGAAGATTATCGCCAACTCGTGCGGAATGAAGCGCTCGATGCCATGCTGATTAGTTCACCCCACGCGCTGCATTATGAGCACGCCCGCCTGTCTTTGCAAAAGGGGTTGCACGTTCTGGTTGAGAAGCCCCTTACTGTTGCGTCTCGGCAGACCAAGTCGCTGATCAATTTGTCGGATAAATTGAAATTGTATCTGGTGGTGGCTTACCAGCGCAATTATATGGCTCCTCATGTTTATGCGCGTGAATTGATTCGGGGGGGGGAACTCGGAGAGTTGCGCGGCGTGGTGGCTTATGTGACACAAAATTGGGGAAGTATCCGCGGCTGGCGTTTGGACCCCGAGTTGTCGGGAGGCGGCATGTTTATGGATACGGGTAGCCATCTCGTCGCTTCTGTATTGTGGATTACGGGACTGGAGCCTGTGGAGGTCTCGGCTTTTGCGGAGAATGCGGGAAAAGCCGTGGATACCAATATGGTGGTCAATGTGCGTTTCAAAGGCGGTGGAGCAGGTACGCTGAATACCTTTGGCAATGCGGCGCATCACGATGAGAGAATCGCTATTCACGGAAGCAAGGGCTGTCTGGTATTTCATTTACACCAGTGGCAGGTGCAGTCGGTTTTGCTGAATGACAAACCAATTGAAATTCCACCGCATATTCAGGAGACGACGCCGGATCAGGCATTTTTTGATCTGATCCGCAACGATGGCGAGGGGTATTCGCCGCCGGATTTCGCTTTGCAAGTCGCCCGTTTATCCGAGGCCGCTTATCGCTCGGCTTCTGCAAAGAAGGCCGTGAAGGTGTCGAGGTAATGCGCCGTGAGCCGCCTTGTGTAGTCGCTATTGGTGCCGTGTTGTGGGATGTGTTTCCCGACGGCGAGCGATTGGGAGGCGCGCCGGCAAATTTTGCCGTTCATGCGGCTGCTTTGGGCGCGCATTCTGCTATGGTGAGTTGTGTGGGAGACGATGCGCGAGGCAAGGCAGCACTTGAGAGTTTGAGCGGACGAGGGGTGGCGATAGATGCCGTGCAGGTGCATGTCCATCGGCCAACGGGTAGCGTGAACGTGACCCTTGTCGATGGGCAACCCACTTATGAAATTGTCGAAGGCGTGGCGTGGGATGCGATTACCTGGTGTTCAGAATTGGCACCGATAGCGCAATCTGCTCACGCCTTGTGTTTTGGAACGATAGATCAACGCGAGGCGCAGAGCCGTCGGGCAATTACAAATTTTTTGGATGCGGCGTCTCCGGATTGCCTGCGCGTGTACGATATCAATTTTCGACAGCACTATCACACGGACGAGATTGTGTGGGAATCTATAGCACGCGCTGATGTGTTGAAGTTAAATGACGAGGAAGTGGCTCTGTTGCGCGATTATGTGGGTGGGGAAGAAGACGTGGATGTTTTTTTGTCAGGTATTCTCGCGCGGTTTGACCTGCAATGTGTGATTTTGACGCTGGGAGAACGGGGATGTCGGGTTGTGAGTAAAGGTGGGATTTGTCAGGCGGCGGGAAAAAGACAACAGGTCGTGAATACGGTGGGTGCTGGCGATGCTTTTACGGCGGCATTTGTCATGCATTTACTCGCTGGCGCACCGATGCAGATATGTGCTGAGCAAGCCAATGCCGTTGGCGGTTTTGTTACGACAAAAGATAGTGGAATGCCGACTTTGCCCGCGCATTTTCGGGTTTTTTAGCGGTCAATCACAAATATCCCAGCGCTTTGAGCCGATCTTCGAGTGCTTTTTTTTCTTCTTCTGTATAAACCTCGTCGTCTGTGTGTGAAGGCTGTGGGGCTGATGGTGCGGGGGTTGAGGGCGCGTTGACTATTGCCTGGCTTTGCATGTCGGTGGGAGTGGGGATATCCATGAGGCCCAGGATAGTTGGTGCGATGTCGCGTATTTCCAGATTGTATCTCTCGCCTGTGTGCGTGCCGTCTTTGAGAATAAAGATACCGTGTTGGGCGTGGTTGGCATCGTCGGGTCCGGTGTCGTTTTCAAGGGTGTGGATGGCGCGATGGCCTATTGTGCCGACAGAACGCCAGTGCAGGTCCCCGAAATAGGCGATCAGATCGGGTGGGATATTGTTAATGGTGCTGTAAATATCCTCGGGTTTGAAGACCCTCGTCGGCAGGGGATTGCCCTTGTCGTCGGGGATGTTCACGATTTTTTTTGAAAGTTCGTCGCGTAAGACATTGTATTGTTCGGGGGGCACAAGGCCTTTTGGTTCGCGACCGGCAATGTTGAGAAAAATGCGCGCGTAATAGCCACCTTCACCCCAGGCTGTGGTTTTTGTCCAGTCGATTTCGAGATCCTCATAAGCCATAGGCTCCTGGGGATATTTTTTTAGTGTCAAATACCCTTCGCGGATCAACCATTCGTTGATACAGATGCCGCCATCGATGCGCTTGGCGCCGTGGTCTGAGGCGAGGAGGATGGCTGTGTCTGTACCAGCCAGATCAATCAGGGATGCGATTTCACTATCGAGATACCGGTAATAGTCGCGGATGGCGTTCACAAATTCGGAATTGGAATCGTGTTTTCGGTGGGTTTGGTCCAGAAAACGCCAGAATCCGTGGTGGATGCGATCTGTGCCCATTTCCACATGCATGCAAAAATCCCATTCGCGGGTTTGCATGAGATGTCGGGTCACGCGAAATCGCTTTTTGGTCATGGCGTAAATTTCTCGGAGCAAGCGCGCTTTGTCATCTGTGCGAAAATCGCGCACATCGATGATGTAGCCATCGGATACGCGCTCGATTTCGGCTTTTAGGCTGTCGGGATAGGTATAGGGACTGTCGTTGCTCGGCGTGAGAAAAGAGGCGATCAGACAGCCGTTGACTGGCTGGGGGGGATAGGTTTGGGGCACGCCTACGAGAATTACTTTTTTGCCCGCAGCAGAAATGATGTCCCAAACCGTATCGTCGTGCACGAGCGTTGAGTTGGCGATAGACAGACGGTCGTAGGAGTAATCGGCGCGGTTGCGAAGCCCGTAAAATCCCAGGGTGCCGGGGTCTTTGCCCGTTACCATACTCATCCAGGCGGGAATGGTGATGGGCGGGATGGTGCTTTTGAGGCTGCCGTAAACCCCGGTCTGGATCAGGTTGTCAATGGTGGGCAGATCATCTCGAAATCGCTGAAAGATCAGCTCGGGCGACGCGCAATCCAGACCTATGACGAGTACTTTCATGATTTTTTCACTTTATCGATATACAATCACTTTATCTTTAATCCGCGCCTGCGATTCGCCATTGTCTGCGGTCAAAGTGTACAGGTACGTATTATTACTCAGCACATGGCCGTCAGCGTCTCGCCCATCCCAAAAAATCTGGTTGTATCCGGCGCGTGCAAATGGCTCTTCAATTCTCTGAACGAGCCGTCCGGCAAGGGTGTAAATTCGCACGGTGACTTCTGAAGGACGCGATAAGATAAATGTAAAATGACCGGTATCGGATACGGGGTTGGGCGCGACCAGTGCGTTCTCTATCGCCAATATTGAAGAGACCTGGAACGATATTGCAATTTTTGCAGGACCATTTCCCAGCCTGTCAGAGGCTTCGACATTGAGCGTATAACGACCATCGGCAAGTGCGTCCGGGGTATAGACAAATGACAGTGTCATGGGGGTAACGGCGCGGTCTTTTATTTTTTCCGATTCGTAATGACTCTCCTGTGCCTCGTCTGTCCCCGAAAGCGATAGGCCAATGCTGGACAAATCAATACCGGCTGTATCGCGCATGGAAATGCGAAATGTCGGTTGGGCGGGCAAATAATCTTCTGGTCGAACTTCGCCGAGGGCATCCAGTGCCGCGATTTCAATTGTTGGCACATCGCGGTCAGAACTCGGTGCAATCCGCACTGGCTCTGTAAGTGTTACTTCGCGGCCGGGAAAAATCGCCTGTCCCTGAAAATTTTCCAATCGAGCCGTCACCTGGTGTTGCCCTGCCCACTGCGCGGTTTGCCACACCAGGCGCAGGGGGACGAGTCGTCCGAGTGGGCTATCTTCGGGCACAGCTAAGCGCCCTATCAGACGCCCCAGCGCGGGAGCGCCGCTATAAAAGGCGACGGATGTGCCCAGAGCGAGGTCTAATGGTCCCCGGTTTTGCACATCGAGATGGAGGTACACGGGTTGCAGTTCCGTTATTTCAAAAGGTTCTGCCCGCAAATTCCTCAGGCCAATATCTGAAAGTGGCTGATATGTGGTGGTCCAGGTTTGCAAGCCGGGAGATGGATTTAATCCCTCTCCGTACAATTTGATCTGAATTTTTAGGCGCGGAATGGCTATACCGCTCAAATTGTGTGTTCCTGGCGGCAAATTTTGCCATTGTGACAATGGGGCGAAACTATTGTTATCGACCTCGGCCAGTAAATTCACTTCGGCTTTGCCTGCGCCCGACAATGCCGTTGTTACTGTATGCCACGCACTCGCCGGTCCAATTGGTTCAGATGTTAAGGTGCCAAAATCGGGCAAGCTCTGCCCTGGATATCGATATATCATGCCTCCGCGCAATTGTCCCAACCACACCGCGTTGTTTACCCAATCAAATTGCCCACCCAAAATATCTGTCTGTGCCTGATCGCTTTCAAATTCTTCGACGAATGCCCCGGTATGTGCATCTACCACGCGCACGCGGTGCGTCATTCCCGTGCCAAATTCGATTAAGTAGATAAACTGTCCATCGGCAATTGCGCCATCCGTAAACAGATATCCAAATCCCGTTTCTGTTGGCTGTACGGTAAATTGTCGCACGACGCGCCAGGCATTGGCCGGATCGAATACGCGCACGGTCCATCCACCGCGTCGCACGCCATTGACGCCTGCAGAGACGTTGTAGATAAACTCGCCGTCAGAGGTAATTAACGCATGGGCATCAAAGGGCAATCCGCGGAACAAATCCAGCAAGCGGTCGGGCACTTCAACGGTATCGATCTGTCCAGTGACGGGCGAAATACGCAGGAGGGAGCGCGCTGTGCGGTGTTCGGCATAGATAAACCCATCGCTGTGAAATGTCGCAGAAATGCTCTGGATAGGTGTTTCAGTCACGATCCCGTAATTTTGCCCCGCTATCGTGCCATTGAATCCCGTGCCAATGCGCGCGAACAAATCGCTGCCGGGATACAAGTCTCGTGGCGTATAGAATCGCTTCACATACAGGTATGTTCCGTCTGTACACAAAACGGCTGTGCCCGCCACACCTTCGCTCAAAAAAGAAGCTTCGGCGGCATTGAATCGGATTGGAGGTGGGGACATGGTGCGCCCTACAGTACCGCCATCAGATAACACGACATCTTCGCCTGTGCCGCGCGATAATGCAGTAGCGCCGTTTTGCTGCCACACCACTTGCCGCTCGGGTACAGAGGATGTTACCACGAAATGTCGCACATCGGACCAGGGTCCCGTTGTCTGTCCATCGGATAATCGGGCGCGCCAAAAATAAGGCCCCGCACGCAAATCCGTCGGTCGCCATAAAATAATGCCCTCGGCGGTGGCCACGTTGCCCGAGCGCATTGTCGCGGTATCTTGAAAGTCGCCAGATCTATTCAGCTCAAATTCGCCCGTTAGATGGAAATGATTTTCCCCAGACCGCACGCCCAATACCACCTGGGCATTTGCGACGGTCTGACTCGGCAATGGCAAGAAGGGAACAGCTGATAACGCACCGAGGACATCGATTTCTACCTCTGTTCGATTATTTGTTTCATCGCCTTCTAGAATCGCATTGGCGTGGTCGGCTATCGCTTCTAAGATATGGCGTCCAGAGCGATTTTTGAGACGCCAGAGCACTGTCACACTATCGCGTATTCCAAAAGGCGGTAAAGCCGCCATGAATAAGGTATCCACCTCGGCGGAATCCAGGTTGCGATCAATCAGGATGATATCTACGCTGCGACCAGGGGAAATGCCCCAGTTTTCCACATGCAGCGTTACCCGAACCGAGTCCCCCGTGGTTAGTTCGCCTTGCCGGTCTAATTGCAACGCCGCATCGCCAAGTACAAAATCCGGGCTTTGCGGTACTGCGATTTGTTGTGCCGGATCGCCGATCAAATTCATTCCCACCAGTCCCAGTTCGCTCGAGGGGAGAACAGCGAGTTCGGTCATTTTACCCAGTGCGAGGCTCTGACCGAAAGCCAGCACGCCATTTTCAAATATGTGCCGGAATAGCGCTGTGTTGAGCTGGTTGTTAATGCGAATAAAAGAGAGGGAAGACGCGGATATGTATGCTATTGCGCCGCCATCGGGTTTGTTGGTCATTTCTTCAGCCAAACTGATGATGCGCGGATCCCAGTATAATCCATTGAGACACGACATTCCGATAAACAGAGGCAGGCGTTCAGCATTTTGAATCTGGCTCAGGTAATTGAATGCGCCTTGCTGAAATGTTCCGGCAAAATATCTGGACATTGATGAAGCGCTGCCGTGGCCCATAAAATTTACAATCAGACGCCCCTCGTTGATCTGCCGAATAACTTCGCGGGATGAGGCATTGGGTTCAGGCGGCGTATCTGCGTCGTGATATACCTTGAAATTCTCCAGCCCGATAGCGTGCGTAATTTTTGCCAGCGTATCACTCGGCGCGATAAATTTGGACGGGTCCTGTGCATCCCAATTTGCCATTAGCGTGATGCGGTTGCGCCATTGCACGGACGGTGTTTCGTCATAAGCGATTACTTTTTGCACAATTGTATTGGCCTGCGATACGCGGCGTACGGAAAATCGCCCTATAAATACATCCATAAACAAATCATCATCTACCCGCCCAAAAAACTCATCGGTAAATGATAGACCGCGGTTGGGAGATTGAAAGGGCATGCCCGGTACGAGGTTGTGACGCGCAATCCAGTTTTGCCCAAATAAATTGCGATAATCAAAGCTGAATTCTCCGAATAACAATACGTGTACGGGGCGTTTTGCCCATGTGTGAAATCCGTATTGTACAAAACGGCGAATGGCCTCGGCATCGACTTGTCCAAAGGAAAATTCGTCATATACATCGGCTATATTGACCACTAGCGTGGATAACTCTTGCCTCTGCCGATGTGCTGCCAGGCGCTCGGCAGCATCCATAAAATCCGCACCTGCAATAATCACGTAATCCGCGCCAGAGAATCCGCGCAAATCATAGGGGGTATCGCGTTCTGCGATTTCAGGTGTTTTTACCGCTGTTTCATCTACCGCGACAAAATTGCCACTTTCGGCAATCTCAATTCTAATCCTCTCGTCATCCCGCGCTGTGCCGATGATCTTGTGCTTGTCCAAATTCAAGACTCTAACCCGTTCGCGTTCAAAATTGGCAATGGAGATTGCGCGCGGCGAAAGCACAATGCCCGGGTTAAAACGCAGCATACCATCTATAGCCTCAAAGCGCTGCGGATAGGTAATCTCCACCCAGTTGAAATACACGTGATCGACGTAGGGAACCGGTTCAAGTGGAAACGAGGGATCGCCGGGCGTTCGCAATACCACGTATGTGGTATCTGATAATGCCGATACAGGTACTGTGCCCGTCGCGATATGGGCGTCCTGTCCGTCCCAGCGCTCTTCTGAGATGAGCGGTCCATCTTGAATTTGTATGACAGCGTAGTGATCGGGGTTTATGTTCTGGTTCAGGGTCAACGAATGCATGCCCAGACGGATTTGTGCGTTGCCACTTGTTTCACTCGCCAGCCCCGGTAAAGGCACGGGCATTACGACGTCTGTGGGCATATCGCCCGGGCGAGACGGGGATGCAGTGCGCTGCCAGAACCAGTGATCGCGGTTGGCATTTCGCGCATGTCCCAGGGCTTCGTAGATAGAATCGATTTCAACGTGTTTGCGAGACCAGAAATGCGTCAAAATCTCATTGGTAGATGTATCCTCAGCGTGTGTATATCGCGAGCCAGATTCTCGACCAATACGCAGGAAATAGACGCGCTCTTTGCCGTAATCGCTTTCAAAATCTCGATCTGGCGCGCGCCGAAATACACCCCAAAACAGCACGCCATCGCCCGCATCTAATACGCCGTCTCCACCATCTTCGATGAGTAGCGGGATTTCTTCCCCGTCTAAAAATATCTGTAATTGATCCAAATCTCCCGGTGCCAATACAATGCCGGATTCGGAGAACCAGCGCGCATCCAATCGGTAGAGACCATCTTCAAATATTCTGATTTTGTAATACGTAGTTGTGGGATCGTACCAATCCTGTACGCGCTTTGTCGCGCGAATGCGCCGCCCGCGCCAAAAGCGCGCCTGCTCGGGGTTGAGCAATCCCTTTTGATAGATAGGCTCAAAATCGTCTGTGTCTCTCAAAAGCCGAATAGAGGGAAGCGTTTCATCCGAGACAAATGATATGCGCACGCGCAACTGTCGCGCGATCCGAAGTCTGCGCTGGACGGGGTCATACTGCACGGGACGCAAAGACAGAATCGCGATTTGTTGATCGCGCAAGATGCCCGTGTGTGCCACAACGGCTTCTGTACCGGGATAAAATCCCGGCGTGTCGTAAATTGTCTGGTTCTTCAGGTAAATCGATCTCGAAAACGGATGTTGCTCAGATCCCAGTAATTGCATCTGTGGCACGGGCATTAGGTCCAGGTCTTCGATTTCCTCATAGTTTGCATCGAGTACTTGAACGACCGCACGAGAGCCATAAGGCATGCCCAGCGTTGCGCCGCGCACAGGTACAGCAGGTGCCCCGGGCTGGTGCAACCACGTCCATCCCGGCACGTCTATGCGATCATAAGGAGATTCTGAAGTGACAGATAGATCGGATGCATCAACCACAATTTCCACCCAGTTTTCACCCGTTGCCATCACGCGCACATCTCCCGCATGTGCGATGCTCGTTGCGATTAGCAAAGTTATTGCGGGGATGTTATGCCAGAAAGTTTTCATGATCGCACCTTTTTACGGCCACAATTTCTCAAATTTACCTTTGTTATAAATTACCACGCGATCCTCCGGCTGCATATTCAGCGCAACTGAGAGAGAATCGGTTGCGTGTATCGCCACACGCCCCCACATTTGGACAATTTCAAAAGGCGGTGTTTGTCCCCGTCCCTTGCTGTGAAACGAAAAGAAGCCGCCTTTTGCAATTGCCAGATCAAAACCCGTATTTGTCCTGTGAATGCGACACGCAAAATCACCTGTCAACCAGACGTGATTTACCATTGTGATTTCAGCTTGCAACGGTTGAGACGACCGCATGGCAAGTGCATTTTTGAGTGCATAAGCAAATAGCGGTTTGCCACTGAACGCACCGGGGGGTGTCCACGCCGAGGGCACGTTGCAGACGAATAACGTGCCGGTGGTTGCCCGGGCATGGGGCATCAAATTGGCAATCGCATTTTCGCTCATTTGCGAAGCTTCGCGCCAGAAAAAGCCCTCGCGTCCGATCACTACCCCGTAATACAGAATTAGAACGGCAAAGAGAGTAAAGAGAACAGGCTGTTTTTTGTTTAGCCAGATAGTAGAGATACCCAGACAAAAGAAGGCGGAGGGCAGATACAAATACCAGTTGTGCAAATGCCCCAATGCCGGGGCGAGGCTCACGCCGAGGAGGAAGATCAGGAGCAGGGAGAATGGGCGACAAAATTTGCGCAGGATGCCGCGACCATGTTGATAAATAAAAATCCCTGCACTTCCGACCACCAATGCAATGCCCAGCCACCAGATATCACTCATCCCAAATTTTGCTACTGCTTTTACGCCGTCGCGCGCCCAATCTATAATTGATACGCGGGGTGTCCCCCCCAATACGCTGCCCAGCACGAGCCATCGGACGCCAAAATATGCCAGCAATGCGATACAGACAACAGCCAATCCGCGCCGCGCTGGTGCTGTTTTCCACGTTTTGCGATACGCGCTGAGTGCCGCGAGTGCAATGGGTAGGGATACTGCCATTTCTTTGGACAAAAAAGCAAGCGCACTGCAAGCGGCAAGTCCCAATAACGCGCCGGTAGAACCGCGCTCCATATATTCTAAAAATAAAATCAGTGAACCTAAATAGAATAACGCACACAAGAGATCTGTTCGCCCGACGATCCAGAAAACAGAATCGGTGTGAATGGGCAGAACAAAAAACAAAAGCGTAGCACCCCAGGCTACCACGCGGTCTGTGGAGAGGTATCGCGCGAATAAAAAAATGAGATACGCGCATCCCGCGTGAATCGCGATATTGTGGATGTGATAAATAGCGGGCGTGTAACCGCCGATTAAATAGTCCAGATAGAACGATAAAACGACCATTGGGCGATAATATCCACCTTGCCCGACCAGTCCCTCCCATCCGGTTGTCAAAGCGAAGACAAAGCCTTTGGATGCCAACTTGAGATGGCCCCAATCATCGTCTAATAACGAGATGCCCGAAGCGATCCACGCCAGTATTGCAAAAGCCACGGCGGTGCATAATTTCAAAAATGTGAGACCTTTTGACATGGGTGATAAAAAATGACTCTGATTTTTTGGGAGATGGTGGTTCAACAGGTGTTCTGCATCTGGACGACCACATACCAGTCGCGTCCAAAATCTCGTATTTCGTAGCATCCGGTAAATCCGCTTGCAATCAGTGCGTTTTCAACCTCTTGTTTGCTGTATAACCACAGCGGGCATCTTCGCAGGCGGTATCGGATGTGCCGCTGCCACGCCAAAAAACCGCCCACTTTTGGAAAGCTCGCGTAAAACTCGCCCGTCACTTCTGTACCCAATTTTTTTAAGATCGGTACGGGATCTTCAATATAATCAAAAAATCCCATCAAACACGCCGCGTCAAATACCCGATCAAAATGGACAGATAGATAATCGCCCAGAACGAGGTCTGCTGTCACATTGAGCGCGTCGATATTGTCCCGTGCGATTTTTAGCATTTCTTCGGCCATATCTACCCCCACGACTTCTTTTTCTTGAAGTGCAAACGCAGCCGTGTATCGTCCCGGGCCACACCCGATATCTAAGACAGAATGAATCTCTTGTTTTTTTGTTTGTTGAAGCGTTTCCTCAAAACGCCGCATCATCACCTGCCGAAATGTGCGATCTACCCATCTGCCGAGCGCGCTTCGATGTCCTGTATGCCCGTAGATCGCATCAAAATTTTTGGCATAAATATCAAAAAACTGCCCGACAGCCCGCGTTGACGAACTGCTGGCGCGACCGTGCCCTACTTTGCGCGATTTCATTTTTTGAGCCTTTGTCGGTAAATTGTATCCAATTTTTGCACCATAACGCGGTGATCCCATCGCGCAATCGCGTGCTGGTATGCGCGTTCTCCAAATGTGTGACACATCTGAGAGTCTTCGATCAATTTTTCCAGATACGTCACCATTGATTTGATATCGCCTTGTGGCACGACAAAACCCGAGTGTCCATGCGTTATAATCTCTCGTATGCCTTCCACTTCGAACGATACTGTAGGCACCCGCGCGAGGGATGCTTCCACAGCAACGCCGGACAAGCCCTCGCGCAAAGAGGAAAGGACATGTACAGAGGCAATCGCGTATGCAGGTGTAATATCCTGAAAAAATCCCGCAAAAATAACCCGATCCGCGATGCCTAAGTCGGCGCAAAGCCGCTCACAAGCTGCGCGTTCGGGCCCTTCCCCTACCAATAATAATCTGGCTCTGGGGCATTGCAATCTGGCAAATGCTTCAATGGTATAATGTTGTGCTTTGGCGGGTGAAAAACGGCCGATATTGATGAGTAGGGGGGCGTTGTCGGGAATGCCTATGTGGCGCCTAAATGCGTCTTTTTTTACGTTGTTCAGACGCCGTTCAAATTCTGTCACATCGATGCCGCTATAAACGATCTGATGGGGAATGCTGCGACCGATGTTTTCCCGATGATAGTGCCGAATTGCGTCTCGACCAACGGCTATGATCAAATCGCAAGCCCATATCGTCATTTTTTCGAGCGCGATGTAGAATTGTCGTTTGATGCGGTTGACTGGATCGTTAAAAACCACACCGTGAAGCCCGTAGATGATATGCTTGCAGCCGACCAATCGCGCGGCGAGGCGCCCGAGCAAGCTCGCTTTGCTTTCATGGGTGTGAACCAGATCAAATCGCTCGCGGTGAATTAATCGCATGAACCACAATAGCGCGCGAAAATCGCGCCAGGGTCTGATTTCCCGGTCTAAATATGGACATATATGCGCGACAACCCCGTGTAGTTTTAACAAATCGTCCCGCTCTATTTGCCGTCCAACGGCGAGGTGTATCTCGTAATCCTTTCGCATGTCCTTCATCGAAAGATACACATTTCGGTCTGCGCCACCACCGGGCGCAAGCCAGGTCATGGTATGGAGTATTTTGGGGCGTCGATGCATAACAAAAATTGGCGTTTACACTTCCCAGGGGGCAATGCAAACGCCGTTTATGAAAAAAAGTAAAGCGGGCATCACGATTCGTAGTATTCAATAATGCGCCGCAATGTGGTATCCAAACTGATTTTGGGGTTATAGCCCGTTAATTTTTTGATCTTGGTCAAATCGGGAACGCGATAATTGAGGTCTTCGTATGAACCCTTTGCAAATGCCTTGTCATAAGGTACAAATTCAATGGGTGAATGGCTTTCCGTCAGTGCTTTAATTTTTTCTGCGAGACCCTTGATACAAATCTCGTTGGTCTCGTGGTTGCCGCCCAAATTGAAAATTTCGCCCGGCGTCTGGTCGTGTTCCATCAATGCTGTCAATCCATCTAAGGCATCTTCTATATCGGTAAAACACCGCCGTTGCTCGCCATCGTTATATACCGTAATGGGATGTCCTAACAATGCCTGCTTGATGAATCGGGGCACCACCATGCCGTATTCTGCACTTTGCCGGGGACCAATTACATTGAAGAATCGCACCATGATCACGGGCAATTTTTTCTCTCTCCAATAAGCCAATCCCAGCATTTCACCAACGGCTTTGGAGGTTGAATAATTCCATCGTGCAACAGTTGTTGGTCCCAATAAGCGATCATCGTCTTCACTAAATGTCGCTTTGCCGTTTTTCTTTCCCGCAACCTCTGAGGTCGAAGCCAAAAGTACTCGTTTTTTCTTTTTATTTGCCAATTCCAACAGGAGTTCGGTGCCCCGGATATTCGTGGTTAAAGACTGCAATGGGTGGTTGATGACGTAATTCACACCTACAGCCGCTGCGAGATGATAAATGACATCACTCCAATCGACTAAGGGTCTGAGCGTTTCTGGATCGAGCACTGTGCCCACTTTCATTTGAAACCGCGGATTCCCTTCGAGGTGCCGCACATTGTCCAGATCTCCAGTTGAAAGATCGTCTAAAACAAAAACTTCGTGGTCTTGCTTCAAGAGCCGTTCGGCCAGATGTGAGCCAATAAAACCCGCACCGCCCGTAACCAAAAACCTCATGTATTCATTCCTTTCCCATTGCCGAGCGGGACATATCTTCCCACAAATACAATCCCCACTCTTTATACATCCCAGGACACAGTATCCCACCCAAAAACATCTAAATATAAGGTCTCGAATGCTTAAAGGCAATTAGAAACCTGACGTGAAACGCACCTTCTGCAGGTGGGGTCTTATGACCTCATCCGTCTTTTCTCGTTTGCATTGCAATTTCACGCAGCGGACAAAAAGAGAAATCGGTCAATAATCGCCGCAATCGAGGTTCTGTGGCTTTCAAATTGGCGTAGTGCGTCAAGCGCGCTTTCCAGTAAAATGCGATCCGTGGATGATCGGGGTCGAGTTCCCACGGATGTAGATAAAAGATCACAGCCCGCCGCTGTTTGGCCACAGCTCGCATATTTGCACGGCTCACAAAATAGGGAAATAGCCTGAAATACGCGCCTCCGGTTACGGGCAATCGCATTTTTCCCACCTGGCGCACAGACATCGGAATTTCGCAAATTGATCCTGAGGTGGTTTTTACAATACGCGGTGTCAAATCAAAATCGGGTATTCCATAGCGCCAGTTATGCACGGGAAAAATACTCGAGTCGCACTGAAAACCGAGTTCTGCCAAGATATCCAGAGCCCATAATGATCGCGCTGTAATGGAGAAATAGGCCGCACGATAGGCGGTTACGGGTTGCGCCGTTATATTGGAGATTGCATCAGAGGCTCGCTGTGTTTCTTCCCGAAATCGCTCGGGCGTCATTTCATAGATCAGGTCGTGAGACCACCCGTGGCATCCCAATTCGTGACCTTCGCGGGCTATGCGGCGTATTAAGTTGGGATAGTGCTGCGCTACTGGTCCCAGGACAAAAAACGTGCCGAGGACATCGTATTCTGTCATGATATCGAGTAAGTGATGGCAACTGCTCTCAAGGCGTGGCTCGCTTTGCGCGGATATCTGATTGGAGATCGGTATGCCCTGGTACCAATCTTCGACATCTACTGTGAAAGCGTGTTGCATTGGTGTCTGCTCCGCTGCAGAAGAGCCAGCAATTGGTCGCTGCTTTTTTCGAGTGCGTAATGCGCGACCACACGGGCGCGGCCAGCAGTTCCCATGCGATTGCGCAGAGTTTTATTTTCGATTAATGTCCCCAAAAATTCGATCCACTCGGCGTCTGTTTCAGCCAAAAATCCGGTTTCTCCATGGGTGACGATTTCGCGGTTGATTTCGACTGGACTGGCCACTACGGGCAATCCGCAGGCCATGTATTGCAGCAATTTGTACCCTCCCTTGCCCCGCGTAAAAGGATCGTCGGGCAGGGGCATCAGGCCAATGTCAAATGTCTGTAAATAACCAACTTCGGTTTCCAGAGCCCAGCTCAGGCGCGCAATTTGCAGATCGGATACAGCAAAGTCACCCGCGCCAATCAAACGCAACTCCAAATTGGGATATTGCCGCGCGAGGCTGGCCAATGGGTCTCGAATCATGTCCAGATACCGCGTTGTCCACTGGCTCCCAATCCATCCCAGTGCGATTTTCTCATCCTCTGTTTTTTTTTCAGGGATATAACGCGCGGTATCAATAGGTCCCGTGATTTGTGAAACACGAGGGCAATAACGGGCTGCAAATTCAGCGGTGTAGGCATTTTCTACTATCGCGCAGTGTGCTGTTTGTAGCATTGCGGGTACGCCCGTTGCGCGCCGCCGGGTTCGCAACCGGTTGATCCATCCCGCGTTGGGGTTTTCAAGTGTAAAGATAGCGTCGTCAAAATCGAAAAATATTTTGTGTTTGTACCGGCGCAACAGGCGCGGTATGGGAAAGGAAAATAACGCTTTTTGTATCAGTATGGCATCGTATTGTGGTGCTGTGAAAACGCAAGTCCATCCTGTCCATAAGGCGCGACAATAGGACAGAACATAGTACAGAATACGCGAGAAAATGCCTCTGGTATTGCGTTTGATCAGGTCATCGGGAGTCACGACTCTGACATCACAGGTGATGCCCGCTCTACGCAATAGGGGCAGATAATCGAAAACCCGCGTGCGGCTGCTGGCAGCTAAGGGGCCATACTGCGCGATAAACAAAATTTTCATATCCAGCCGTGTTGCGTTGTCACGGGCGAGCCAGAATGCTGGCTGAACCAGCCCGGTCCGCTTTCCAATGCGACTTCTCGACCGGTGATAGCAGATTGTTCGGCGGCGAACAGGATTTCCATAATGTGACGCGCCCATTCCCCGTGGGTAGGTGGTTCAATGTCCAGGGCGATGGCTTCGGCAAAGGCTTTCCACTCGTTGTGCATGGTCGAGGGCGGCTCGTCGAAGGGGACGTTCTCCCACTGATTGTTTTTTCCGACTTTGACGTATTTTCCGCCGTGTTCGGAAAAGCGCAGTGTGCCATTTGCACAGATGACATGACATTCGTGGTCGGGCGCACCATCTGCAAATCCAACGGCTACGGCAATGCCTGCCAGGCCGTTTTTATACCGGACAAAGGCCGTGGCAGAGTCATCTGCAGCCTGATAGTGGGCGCGGGTTCCAATAGAGGCTGAGACAGATACAGCCTGTGAACCGATCATCCAGGTGAGGCGATCTACTACGTGTACGCCATTGGTCAACCACATGCCCCCGCCGTGATAGCGGCTGCGGTACTGCGGACGGCGACCGGCGTAGCTCCAGTTTTTGGACATATAACACACGGCGGTGATGATGGGCCCCAGTGCGCCAGAGTCCAGTATTTCTTTTGCTTTGATGCTGGTGCCGTAATAGTGCTGCGTCAGGCCGACCATCAGTTTGACCCCATTATCGGCTGCAGCAGCGACCATGTTGTCGCACTGTTCCAGGCTGATGGCCATGGGTTTTTCCACCAGGACGTGTTTGCCAGCTTTGCAGGCATCAACGGTGAGGCGATGGTGGAGCTGGTGGCCAAGAGTGATGGCGACCGCATTGATTTCGGGGTCCTTCAAGAGGTCGGTGTGGGAGGGATAGCCTTTGGGGATATCGTATTTGCCCATGTATTCGCGACGCTTTTCCTCAATGAGGTCGGCAACGGCGACGATTTCGACATTGTCCAGGGTTTCAATGGCATCGCAGTGAGATCGGGCAATGCCACCCAGGCCGATAATTCCAACTTTTAAGTTATCCATTGTGATTGCTCCTTTTTTAGAACCACCTGATGACAGCACCGATAATGTTTTTGTCTTCGCCGTTGAGGATGTCTCGATAAAGTCCCGGCGCGTCTGAAGATGCGACTTCATGGGTGATGGTGTGATGCCAGGGAAGAACGCCAGTGCCCATGTTTTTGATGACGGCGCGGCGACAGGGGGCTTCGCCATCGTTGCAGGGATAGTACATGGTGAGGCGTTTCCCGTGGGGCGGTAAAAAGTTGTAAGAGATGGGGTGGCGGCCGTAGTTGCCCTGAAGAATGAAGGTGCCATGGGTGCGGCAAAGGGCGATGGCCGGGTCAATGCAGGCGGGTATGCCCGTGCATTCGAAGACGACATCGGCACCGTCGGGGGCGATGCCGCGGACAGCCTGGTTTGCATCTGTGCTCTGAATGAGATGATCGGCGCCGAGTTTTTGTGCGATGTCGAGGCGGTTGGCCTCCAGGTCTATGGCGATGACTTCACAGCCCCGGTGGCTGCATGCAGCGACGACGCCAAGGCCGACGAGACCACAGCCGTACACGACAACGCGGTCGCCCATTCGGGGGTTGGCCATATCCACACCGTTGAGTCCCACGGCGGGCATGACGAATAAGCTGGCGGCGGCTTCATCGACGCCTTCGGGCAGGTGGGCGACAAAGGCTCGCGGTCCCTGCGTGTCCAGGATTGCGGCAGAGGTGTGTGCGCCCTGGCTGGCAGAGACTTTCTGGCCAGATGCAGCGAGGGAGAAGACGCGGTTCCAGCGGTAATAGACGCGGTCGCCAACAGCGAAGCCGGTCGCATCTTTGCCGACGTGTTCGACAGTGCCGACGGCTTGATAGCCCGTACACAGGGGATAGGGTCCGTAGTCGAGCTTTCGGGTGATGGCTGCAAATTCCGTGCCGATGCTGACGCCGGAATACCGGGTTTGTACCGCGATTTGGTCGGGGCGTGGATCGGGAAGGATGATGTCTTCGCAGGCAAAGGTGGGCCCCTCATGGGTGATGAGTGCTGTGGCTTGCATACTATGCCCTTTTTTTTACGGTTTGAGGTATTTGCCGGGGATGCGCGATCCCTCGTATTTTTGATCGGGGTCGCGGTTGGCTATGACTTCGGGGATATCCCCTTCCCAGTAGTCCGGTACATCGATGGTGGGGCGTCTGTGCCAGGCGAGAATCAGGGTTCTGCGCTCGTCTGTGTAATTTCTTCCGGCAGAGTGCAGGATGCGGGCATCGCCCAGAACCAGCGAGCGTGCAGAGACGGGTACATTGACCTCATCTGGATGGTCACTGAACATGATGGGATGCGTTTCTTCTATAAATCGGGCGCCCTGTTCGTGTGCGGGCACCAGTTGATCGTGGAGTGGTATGCGCTTGAGATGGGTGCCGGGGATGACTTTCAAACAGCCGTTTTCTACTGCTGTATCGGTTAGATAGTAGTTTAAAAATATGATCTGCGGCCAGGGAGAGCAACTGATGGGGTCGTTCCATTGCATCCAGTCCTGGTGCCAGTAGAGCGGTGGACCTTTGGGTTCTTTGGTGAGGATGATGATGCCGCCACCGGTTTGGAAATCTCCGAAGCCCAGTTGTTCGAGTGCCCGCCGCGATGGTTCCCATTCCAGCAGCTTTTGGATGATTGGATTGTCTTCACCGCGCACATTCACGTGTTGCCCTTGATATCTAAATTCCTCATGCTCAATGTGATTGGCGATTAGTCGCTCGGACTCACCGCGCAGTTCTTCGATGAACCCGTCTGTCAAAATATCGTCTATGACGCAGTACCCATCGCGGAGCATGTTTTTCCGCGTTTTCAGGGCTGTTTCAGGTGTCATGTTATGCTCCTCTTTTCTAATCCTTTGCCAAATCAGTGGATAATGTCAGCAAAATAGTTCAATGAAAAGGTGTTGTCAAGGTATCGTATCCGAGAGCAAAAACTTGGGTTTTGATTTTCTGAGCAGGGTTCGTTATTTTGTATGAAATGATGGGAAGGCTTATGGTTAATAAAGAGAAATTTGCCCTGTACATTTCTCGGGTTTTAAATCCCGTGTTTGTGCTGGGGGTTGTGATTGTGCTGGTGTCCTTTGAGGCGTCTGGTTCGGGTACCTGGATTGTTTTGTGTGTTTTGATCGCGCTTTTTTTTACTGTTTTCGCGCCCTGGCTCGTGGTGCTGTACCTGCGTCGCTGGGGTGAGATTAGCGAGTTGTTTATTCCAGAACGCCGCGACCGGCTGCGACCGCTTTTCTTTTATTTTGCGAGTTCCTGGGTGGGTGTTGGTGTTCTGTATCTGATACACTCGCCGCCCGCGCTGTACGCGCTGATGGTCTGTGTCGCCGTTCTGGGCACTGTCGCGCTGTTGATAACGATGCAGTGGAAAATCAGCTTACACGCCATGGGTCTTTGGGCTGCCTGTGGTGTGGTGATCGCGCTTTATGGTAGCTGGTGGGCTGTTGTTCCCGCGGGTCTGGTTTCGTGGGCGCGGTTCGTATTACAGGCTCATTCTGTATCTCAGATTCTGGTGGGTAGTGTTGTGGGAGCCGGGGTTGCGTTTCTCATTTTTGGCTATATGCTCAATACATGAATTGGAGGAATTATGAAGATTAAATCCATTGAAGCTGTGAATGTTTCCATTCCACAACAGAAACCGATAACACCCGCGCGCCGTTCGAGCTGGCGGCATTCATCGCCGATTGGCCTACCGATGAATAAATATCCGGAGTTTCCGCCAGATGTGCCGAGCAAGTCGCCGGGTATTGGCGGGCGAGGCGTGTGGGTTAAAATAACTGCTGAGGACGGTACCTGGGGCCTGGGCAGAACGGGATTTGGCGAACCGGTTGCCGCATTGATCGATGCTTTTTACGCGCCGCTATTGGAAGGACGAGACTGTTTTGCTACTGAGCATCTCAACGATATGATGTGGCGGGCTTCCAAAAGGCACGGGTCGCTGGGGTTGTCTGCCTGCGCGCAGAGTGCAATTGATCTGGCACTGTGGGATTTGAAGGGGAAGTTGCTCGACCAGCCCGTTTACAGATTGCTCGGAGGACCATCCCGAGAGAAAATTCGGTGTTATTGTACAGGCGATGATCTCGATTGGTCGATTGAGCTTGGGTTTGAGGCGTTTAAAATTACGAATCCCGTACATTACGAGCAGGGTATCACGGGTATAAATATTATGGAGGAAAAGGTCGCCCTGGCGCGAGAAACTGTGGGCGTGAATGCCGAGTTGATGATTAATCCCGTGATGGCTTACGATGTGGAATTTGCGATTCGTCTTGGGGAAAGGCTCAGACCCTACGAATTGCGGTGGATGGAAGAGCCGCTGTTTCCAGAAGACCTCGAAGGGCATATTCAATTGAAAAAAGCCATGACCTGGATCCCTATCGCAACCGGTGAGGATCACCACACGCGGATTCCGTTTCGCCAACTCGTGGAAAATCGCTGTGTGGATGTCGTGCAACCCGATTTGCACTGGTGCGGAGGGATGACGGAAGCCGTGAAGATTCACCACATTGCCGAAGCCGCCGGGATTAAGAGCAGTCCCCACGGGGGCTGTAATTCGGCTTATGGACAGCATTTTTGCTATGCGATGCCCGAGTGTACTCTGTGTGAGTTTCATTTGAGTACACCCGTGGGGGTACCCCTGGAAGAGGTTGCGCGGATGCCGGGCGTGCCCGTGCCAAAAGATGGCTATCTGGTGCCTTCGGATGCGCCGGGATTTGGAATGGATATTGCCGAAGATTGGATTACGCCCTGGGATCACGGGCGTTTGAGTACGGGTGGGGAGCATGTGATTTTGTAAAAAAAGAAGAGCGGGTGAAACCTTCACCCGCTCCAAATTTGCTCGCTGTGCATTTACAGATTACTTTTCAAAATAAAGCCCTATGCCCCACAAGCGGCCACCGAAGAAATTGCGTCCGGCAACAGGGATGCGCACCGAGGCTTCAATGCTCAGATTTTGGTGCATATTAATGAACACTGTGGGGGCAAGATACGTGATGCCTATATCGTCATTTCCCCTGCTACCTTCTGCGCCAGCGATGCCTTCTAATTTGAGCGCGAGGAGGAGTATGTCGGTGGGATTGACACCGACTTCGGCATTGTAAATTATCTCTTCCCCAGGGTTAAATCCGCTGGTACTGTTTTCCATGCGGAAACGGTATCCCAGATCGAGATTGGCGTAAACGGGAGCGGGATAGAAAGACCGTCCCAATTGCAGAATCAAGTCAATATCTGATTGGCCCGATCCCACGGACATGCCCTCATTTTTATACGCGCCTGCGGGGTCTTGCCCATCGTCATAAGCGCCTGTTGGGGCTTTGAAGCCCAATTTGAGGGTTGCCACAACATCTTGTTGCACGAGGTTGATTTTGGCAAATCCGCGAACGTCTCCAATACCCGATGCGTCCAGAGCAATAAAACCTGGAAAATTAAAATTGTCGTGATCGTATTTATTGCTGATAAAGGGGATTTGTATGCCAATGTCAACGCGGTCATTTATGCCGTAAAAAAAGTCGAGATACACGGACCGTGAATTATATACAGCTGCTGCAGCGGCTGGTCCAAATCCACCTGTATTTCCTGCCGCGTCATATCTTTCTGAGGTCGATGTAATTAAGGTTGTAATTTTGCCCCAAAAATGGCCCTTTTGCAGTGTCCAGGCACCTGCATAAGCAGTATGCGGTAAAAGGACACAGAGGACGATGGCGAGAAGGAACTTTATATACGAGGTAGAATGTGGCGTGAAAGAGGTCATGTTGCTCCTTTCTAATGAAGTGTTTTACCATAAGTAGCCCAGCGGTAGTCCGCTGTTCAAACTACTCAGGTGCGAAAATAAATAAAAGATGGCTATTTTGCAAATGTTTGGAGTTGAAGTAAACGAGAACATTGTGGATAGATGCATAAATCCGAGCGCGGGGTAGCGTCACATTTTGCTCATGAGACCTGAGTATGAAATCCCCGCGGTCCATATATGACCGGCGGGGAAATTGCGTCCACCAGCGGTTATGCGCACCGAGGTTTCGAAGCTCAGGTTTTGAAAGGGGCCTATGAGGAGCGTGGGCGCGAAATAGGTAATGCGTCTGATATCGCTGGATAGTTCGAGACCCAATACGCGGGAAGGCCTGCCTTTGATGCCCTCTAATTTGAGGATGAGGATGAGTTTGTCGATGGGATTATAACCTATTTCTGAGTTTAAAAACCACTCGTCGCCAGGGTCGTAATTGGTGGTATTGTTTTGCAGGCGGACGCGATACCCCATATCGATGTTGGCGTACATTGGAAAGGGCCAAAAAGATCGGCCGATTTGTGCAGTTAATTCAAAATCCCATTGCCCTTCACCTGCGGAAATAATTCCATCCTGGTTTTGAAACTTGCCTGTGGGGGCTTTGGTTCCAACTTTTATTGTGCCCACAACAGGGGTTTGTGCAATATTGATTTTGGCAATCCCTCGCATGTCACCAAAACCCGATGCGATATTCGCCGGTCTGAAGCCGACGTTTTCAAATTCCCGGCGATAGTAGGGGATTTGTATGCCGATGTCGATGCGATCGCTCAGGCCGTAAAACAGGTCGATAAAGAGTGCCTCTGAATTGTAATGTCCATTTTCGCGGTAGTGCGCGCGGTCTCCGGGTTCATAGAGGCGGTTGAGATCGGGTTCGCGTCCTGCACCGCCAACGGCCACATATTCTTCATTTGTCGATTGCGCCATGCCGGTGATTTTGCCCCAGAGATGGCCTTTTGCGAGTGTCCAGGCGCCTGCATAAGCGGTATGGGGTAAGAGTATGAAGAGGGCGAGCCAATAAAAGCAGTGCATAGAGGGATATGTCTGTCTAATAAATTCCGGTATTCTGCCAGAAGGTTGCCCAGGCAAACCAGAAGGCATTGTGGGAAGGTAGTTGTTCTAAGGTCTTATTTTGGAGTGGCCCGGCAATGGCCTCGCCTTTGAGGTTCCAGGTGCTGCCCGTCTCCTGGTCGCGCAGGAGAAAGGGATAGACTGTGTCGCGGGGAAGTGCTTTCTCAAATGTGAGGGTCTGACCATCGACCGACCGATCAAAGGGTATTGCGTATTGCTCCTGGTGGTAATAGACGACGAGAATGGCATTGCCCGCGACTACGTCGTTGATGACGGCTTCTGTCCCCAGGGTGGGAAAGGGATAGGCTTTGGCTGTTTCGCCAAAACGAATCCCCAGTGTGAGGGTCTTTGGGGGGAATATCTGCGCGGTTGGATTGTCGAGCAAACTGGGGAAGGAGGGGAAAAGCGGCGCAGTATTCGGATCTCGATAGTCGCCATAGGGATAGCTCTGGTATCTGCTGGGCGAGTAAATACCCGTATTGGCACTGATGACTCTGGAATCGGGATAGAGTTGTTTCCAGTAGCGCCAGGTGGTTTCAATTACGGGCAGGAGTTGCAATTCGTCGGTTCCACCTTCAACCGGGATGTGGATCATCTGGGGATACAGGATTCCCTGTTGACGGCGATCGTACATGATGAGATTGTTGTTGAATAGCAGACCAGAGACCCCACAATGGATGCGCGATTGGTCGTTGCCCTGTCCGCTAAAGATGAGTCCCGTTCCGGTCAGTGGGCAAAAGCTCACGACAATGGGGTGTTCGCCTACCACATCGTTGATGATTTCGTGCCACCATCCCATGTTGTGGGGATAGGCTTTGGCTTCGCCATTGAGGACCACGCCGAGTACGAGATCTTCATCGCTGAGATAAGCGGCTTCGCTGGATGTGAGTTCGACAAATGGAGGGTCGGTGAGTGCTGGAATGCCATCGGGAGGTACGCCACCCGATAGAATTCTGTCTTTGGGAAAGTCACTGAGAAAATTGCCACCTGCTTGCGGTTCGCGATTGATTGAGCCAGAGGTTTGCGTATTGCCGGATGTCGTGTCGCCAGAGGCGGCAGGAGGATTGCCCGAGTCCCCTGGTCCCAGCGTATCATTGCTCTTTCCCCCACAGGTCATCAGGCCAAATAGCGCGAACAGAATGGTGCTTTTGAAAAAAATTTTCACGGAGACCTCCTGCGAGTTCGCCTGCGGATAGAAATAGCGGGGTTGACCTTGCGTTTCAGTAGTTCTCTGTCTAAATTAAAGTAGTTATGGGGTGTGAGTCAAGGCGCGAACCGACAACTGATTTTTTTAGGGGAAATCGTTATGCCGCGATTTGAAGTGATATCGCCTTTTGAGCCTGCGGGCGATCAGCCCCAGGCGATTGAAGAACTCGCTCAGGGGATTCGGGATGGCGAGTCATACCAGACTTTGATGGGGGCAACGGGTACGGGTAAGACGTTTTCAATGTCCAAGGTGATTGAATCTGTCCAAAAGCCCACGCTCGTAATTTCCCACAACAAAACCCTGGCGGCGCAACTCTACGGCGAGTTTCGGAGTTTTTTTCCGAATAATGCCGTGGAGTATTTTATTTCGTATTACGATTATTACCAGCCCGAAGCCTATAAGCCTGTGACGGATACGTTTATTGAAAAAGAAGCGGATATTAACGATGAGATCAACCGTTTGCGCCTGCGCGCGACAAGTGCTTTGATGGAGCGGCGAGATGTGATCATTGTGGCCAGTGTGTCGTGTATTTACGGTATTGGCAATCCGGATGAATACGAAGATCATCTGGTAATTCTGGATCGCGGTGCAGAGATGGATCGCGATGCTATGTTGCGCAAGCTGGTGGATATTCATTTTACGCGCAATGATGTGGCTTTTGAGCCTGCCGCTTTTCGGGTGCGCGGCGATGTGGTCGAAATTTATCCGCCCGAGCGCGAGCATCCGGTGCGCGTAGAGTTTTTTGGCGATGAGATCGACGCGTTGAGTGAGGTGCATCCCGTGACGGGCGAGGTGCTTGCGGAGCGCGATCGCATTGTTATTTATCCTGCCAAGCACTTTGTGACCAGTGGCAATCGCATTGAAAAGGCTATTGTCCAGATTGAGGTGGATCTCGCCAGACAACTGGAGGCGTTTAATGACCAGGGCAAGTTGTTAGAGGCGCAGCGGCTGGAGATGCGCACGCGCTACGATATTGAGATGATGCGCGAGATTGGTTTTTGTCAGGGTATTGAAAATTATTCGCGGTATATCGATGGGCGAAAACCCGGGGAAGCACCTTATGTGTTGCTGGATTATTTTTCGGACGATTTCCTGATTGTGCTGGATGAATCCCATGTGACGATTCCGCAGTTGCGCGGGATGTGGAATGGGGATCGGTCTCGCAAAGAGGTGTTGATAGAGCACGGGTTCAGGTTGCCCGCGGCATTGGATAATCGCCCGTTGTATTTTGAGGAGTTTGAACAGAAGGCAAGGCAGGTTGTTTTTATGTCGGCTACACCTGCGGATTACGAGTTGGAACAGTGTCAGGGCGTGGTGGTGGAGCAGGTGATTCGTCCGACGGGGTTGCTCGATCCCGAGATGGTGGTACGACCTGTGCGCGGACAGGTTGATGATCTTATTGAAGAATCGCGGGTGCGGGTGGAGCGCGGTGATCGCGTGCTGGTGACGACGCTGACCAAGCGCATGGCAGAGGATTTGTCGGAGTATATGCGCGAGTTGGGTATCAGGGCGCGCTATATGCACTCAGATGTCGATTCCCTCGAGCGCGTGGCAATTATCAGGGATTTGCGTTTGGGTGAGTTCGATGTGCTCGTGGGGGTGAATTTGTTGCGCGAGGGGTTGGATCTGCCAGAGGTGTCTCTGGTCGCTATTCTGGATGCGGATAAGGAAGGGTTTTTGCGGTCGGAACGGTCGTTGATTCAGACGGCTGGGCGAGCCGCGCGCAATGCAAGAGGTACGGTTATTATGTATGCGGATAAGGTGACGGATTCAATGCAGCGAGCTATCGACGAGACAAATCGCCGCCGGGCATTGCAGGAGGAGTATAATCTCATACACGGCATTACGCCTGAGACGCTTTACAAGACCAGAGAAGAGATTCTCCAGACGACGGCTGTGGCAGATGAGAAGGCAGATGAGTTGCCATTGGTTGCCGAAGAGTCGCCTGAGTATGTGGAGGGCACCAATAGGCTAGATATAATTGAGGAGTTGACCCGCAAGATGGGTGAAGCGGCCGAGAATCTGGAGTTTGAAAAGGCAGCGCAATATCGCGATGAGATTGCGAGGTTAAAGGCGGAGGTTGCGTAAGAGATCTATGAAAACGATCCATCAAATATTTTATCGGGATGCGAGAAACTTAAAAGAGATACCTTCAGAGAGTGTCGATCTGGTGGTGACATCGCCGCCGTATCCCATGATTGGCATGTGGGATGACATATTTGGTAGCCAAAATTTGGAGATCCAAAAGGCATTAAAGGCCGGAGAAGGCAAGTTGGCTCATGAGTTGATGCATGAGATTCTCGATTCTGTATGGGATGAAGTGTTCAGGGTCTTAAAAGATGGTCGATTTGCCTGTATCAATATTGGCGATGCAACGCGGAAGGTAGGCAGTGATTTTTGTTTGTATCCAAATCACGCGCGAATATTGAATTATCTCTTAAATATCGGGTTTTCAGCACTTCCCGATATTCTCTGGCGAAAACAAACCAACGCGCCCAATAAATTTATGGGATCGGGGATGTTGCCCGCGGGTGCTTATGTGACTCTGGAACACGAGTATATTTTGATTTTGAGAAAGGGTTCTAAAAGGGAATTTAAGACGGAATGCGAAAAACAGAACAGGCGCGAGAGTGCTTTGTTTTGGGAGGAGAGGAATATCTGGTATTCGGATGTTTGGATGGATATTAAGGGTACGGGACAGAGGCTTTCCGATGAGTTGTCGCGTTTGAGGAGTGCCGCGTTTCCTTATGAATTGGCCTATCGTCTGGTCAATATGTACTCTGTGAAAGGCGATGAGATTCTCGATCCGTTTTTGGGTACGGGTACTACAATTGCTGCTGCGATGACGTCGGGGCGCAATAGTGTTGGCGTTGAAATTGACAAAAGTTTTCAACAGGCAATTCGCCCAATGGCGCGACAGATTGTCGATTTTTCAAATGATTATTTGCGCGATAGGTTAAGGAGACATTTTGAATTTGTCGAAGATCGAATCCAGACGTCGGGACCGTTGAAATATACGAACAGGTATTATGAGTGTCCCGTGGTGACGAGCCAGGAACAGTCCATTTTATTAAATGGCTTAAAGGAGGTGCAAGCGTCTGATGATAATATCTTTGAAGTCAGGTATTCTGAGAAACCTCAGAGTATATATGACCAGAGTAGGAATAAAATGGCCATAGAATCCCTGGACAAAAGTGAAACTCAACTCGACCTGTTAAATACACGATGATCCCTATTGCGCAAAGGTTTATGGATGGAAATTAAATTGAAAAATGCTGAGATCCAGGAGTATGTGAGCGCACCTATCCGCGAATTTCCAAAGTACACGACCCAATTGATGAATCTCGCAAACCAAAATTCACAGGGTACGCGACCAAGAGTTGTTGGGCAAATGAGCGATCTAATTCAGGAATTTCCAGGACAAACTTTTGAAGAATGGGTTATGTGGTATCAAGAACAATATCCCGATGCGATTGATAAAGCGACGGATAGAATAATTGCAATGATAGAGAACTTTAGCGTGGTGTTTCCCAAAATTGACCGGGATTTGGTGAAATCATGGGTAGAGGATCTGGTTCTTGTCAAGACCTTCACCGGACTCAGATTCCAGGAGGCGATTCTAAAAAAACTGGCCGAGATGAAAGGCTGCGATTACCGTTTGGCAGAACCTTACGAAGAATCCCAGGGCATAGATGGTTTTGTGGGAGAAGAAGCGTATTCTATTAAGCCGAGTACCTATCGCTCCCAAAATTTAGCGGAATCCATAAATATAAAAATCATTTTTTACGATAAAAAGAGGGATGGGGTGCTGTTTGATATACCCGAGGACTTTTGAGATGTTAAATAAAAAAGATATTATGCCAGTGATTGAGCGGGCACTGATAGAAGATGTGGGGAATGGGGATATTACGACAAAATGGACCGTGCCATTGACAAAGCAGGCGAAGGCGAAAATTATTGCGAGGGCAGATGGCGTGATTGCGGGATTGGATGTGGCGCAATGGGTATTTGAAGCTATAGAGGAAGCGATTGTATTTGAAGCATATGTCGAAGATGGCGCGCGCGTTGCGGATGGTGATGTTTTGGCTGAGGTTTCTGGTCCCGCGCGTGGGCTGTTGACAGGCGAGCGCGTTGCGTTGAATTTTTTACAGCGCATGTCGGGGATTGCAACGATGACGGCACAGTTTGTAGAAGCCGTAAAAGGAACGAATGCGCGGATTCTGGATACGCGCAAGACTGTGCCGGGATTGCGATTATTAGATAAATATGCTGTCTCTACAGGCGGTGGTGTGAATCATCGGGCAGGGTTGTTCGACATGGTGCTGATGAAGGAGAATCACATTGAGGCAGCGGATGGCATTGGGCCGGCACTTCTTTCGGTGTGGAAAGGGATGGATTTTGAAGGCCGAGAAGTGCCCGTGGAGGTGGAGGTGGAAACGCTATCAGAACTCGATGAGGTTCTCGTTTTGGGAGCAGATCGCGTGATGTTGGACAATATGAGCCTGGATGAGATGCGCGAAGCCGTAGAAAAGGTGCGAAAATTAAAAGGCAAAAGACCCGAGTTGGAAGCCTCGGGCAATGTGTCCTTAGATAGCGTGCGGGCAATTGCAGAAACAGGCGTGGATCTTATTTCAGTGGGTGCGCTTACGCATTCGGTGAAGGCACTGGATATCAGTATGTTGTTTAGGTGACTACTCCCAACGATAGAGCAGTTGGGCTTCTTGTCTATGCTGGACAATCCGAATAGCGCAGTCTTCTGCCAACAAAAAATTTCCCGATGAAATTTTCAGTACTTATTAGTTCTCGATAATCTGATTGTGTTCGTTGTCACCGATGACCTCCCATGGGGTTGGCGCTTCCACTGTGCCTATGAGGTTAATCAGCACCTTGCCAGAGGTTTTCACCCGAATTCCGACAGCATTCGCACGAATAAAACCCAGTACAACAATCGTGATGTCGCCGGTCTCTGACTCGGCACTGATACCGATTCCGTTGTCGCCACTGGCGATAATATTGCCGTCTAAGACAATCTCAATATCGCCGCTATCCGCCGGGCGCGAGGGGTCGTAGAGCACATTTTTACTTTCGGCTAAAATCCCGACGGATCCAGTGCCGGACACGACGATATCACCGCTGTTGTCGATGACGATATCGCTGGCTGAATACACGCGGGTTTCCCCGTCAATGGTGATGTCCCGGCCATACGCCTGGGCAATTATCCCGTGAGAGCGGATGCCACTCGTCTCAATGCGACCCGAGTTGGTGATTTCGACCTTGCCGCTGAGGCCGTGATGTGCCCGCAGCCCAACTGCGTCCTCTCCGCGTGTTGTGATCTGACCGGTATTCGCCGCGTAGGTCAGCCGGGTTTGTCCGGTGGGATCCAGCGGCAACAATCTGAATTTTTCAAGGCGGCTGCGCAAGGCGAGAAGATCACGGAACGGCGTGGTATTAAACCCACGAACGGGGTAGGCGAAGGCCAGAATGCCCGAAGATCTCAAGCCAGTCGTCGAAACGGTTCCCTCATTGATGCCATAAGCTTGACCAGACTTCTTCACTACGACCATAATTCCGTGGCTATTGCGTCCTATTGTCGAAATGACACCCGTGCGGTAGTTTCGCGCATATGCAGGACCTGCAGCATTGGTTTTCGGCCGCGGTTTGATTTCCTCTTGTATGCGGTGGCATCCCTCATTGTTATAATAGGCAGCACAGGTCTCGGAATGAATACCGTCGCTGCCGCCACTCCCTCTTGTCGTTACGCTGCCGGTATTATGCGTCTGCGCTGCGCCCCATAGCGTCTGCGCTACCACTGCGCGGCTGTCATCGCCCGCCACATCAACGGCTCCGTAGTTGATTGAGCGGGCAAATGAGCCGCCGCACTCGACGAACAGGCCGTCTTGCCTGCCTTCGTCCCCAGTGATGAGAATACTGCCGCTCGACAAGTTGATGGATTCGGCAACATGTGTGTCGTCGTGTGGTGCAGCATTCTTGTCGATTTGGTTCGCAATGCCTCGTATCGTTTTATCCGTCGAGTTATTGATTTCTACAGTACCGTAATTAGCTGAATATGTATTTCCACTGCCGCGCGAAACTGTCCGCAATCCTATACCTCTTGTGGATATTTCGATCATGCCCTTATTGACCAGCATCAGGTCGTCGATATTTCCATGCGTTACAATATTTACAGCATTCGCATTGGTCACTTTGATCTTCGCTGTCTCTGTGAATGTGGCCGCGTATGCCTTCTTTTTGTTAGTGAAATTGAGGGCTGAGGTACCGGAGGGAACAGTAATCGTGCCTGCATCGTAATAGACATGGGTGGCGACATCGGAATCAGAGGCTGTCTCTGGATTTAGTGACGTTACCCTGTCGCCTGAGTAGCTATCGGTTACTGGGAGGGTAATTGTGTAATCTTTTACCGGGTATGGCGAAAAAGCTGGCGAAGGGTTGGGCAGAATGAGATTATCACTAAAGCGTACATTAACCCCTCTCTCAGATAGGGCAGGAATGTGCGTATTGCGCGATGTGGCACTCAGCGGGTTATCATTCAGTAAAACCCAGTCGTCCTTGTCCAACCCCGTATTTGCTACCAATGGCGCAATATCCGAGATTGTATTGCCATCGAGATACACCCATCTCAGGCTGGTCAACTCACCTAAGGGTGCGATGGAAGATATATCGTTGCTGTTTACTTTTTCTTCCTCTATCCAATCATAACCAAGATTTAGCCGCGTCAGATTCGTTGCATACTCGAGCCCGGTCAAATCGCGAATGGCTTTGTTGGGTGCGTCAAGGCGCGTCAATTTTGCCATATCCTCTGGCGTAATGGACGCATCGCTTGTTTTGCCGAGAATTTTGGCAATGACCGCATGAAGGTTAGCATCCGGGATGGTAACGCTGCTGGAAATTTTTTTGCCGAAGTCATTGATAAAAATTAAAAAATCAGAAACGCCTATCGACCCATCACTATCCAAATCGTACTTTGCCTGGTATTTTACATCCCCTTGACGTGCGCCAAAATGCGCTACAAATTGTAAAAAATCAGAAACGTCAACCACCCCATTGTCATCAAAGTCGGCAGAAGGTTTATGAGTCTGGGATGCAAGAGATAGCGGGTACGCCAAAAGCGCGATTATTGCGAGGATTGACAATATCAGTTTGCTCATTACGCGTATCTCCCAGGTTTTTAATGAAAAAAATAGTTTTTTCTCAGGTATGTTGAGAACGTTTGAATATGGGCCTATGTTTATTTGCTTACTGGGTAGATATCTGCGGGAGGCATTAATGGGAATAAAAAAAACCGACCAGATTACACCCGAATCTTATCGGCAACGGTATTAATATAACATACTTTGCCTTGTTTGTCAAGTTTGTAAATATTTGATAAATAATAAGTTAAAGGTTGACATTCCAAGTTTATTCGATTACATTTGTTTCCGTTGTGATTCTGTCGTCTCCGCAATGTGTGCGGAGGGTTCTCAAAACCCCAATGGAGGGCAATATGACACAACAGCCGCTCGATGGCGGGACGGGGGTGAGGTGTGTCATTTGCGAGGCGGTTATTTCAGAAGAGCGCCTCAAGGCCGTTCCCTACACGCGTCTGTGCGTGGCGTGTAAGGACAAAGTAGAAAGGGGGAAGATTCGTCTCAAATCCCATTTGCTGGACAACGCGGTTGATGCAGAAGAACCCGAAGTAAAACCCATCGAGGTTCGTGAAGACCGATTGGTCGTCGGTGCGTGGTCAACTGGATTTATGGAGTTGGCTGAGCAAAGCAGCCGGATACACGATCTGCTTCGCGAGGGAAAAAAAGAAGATGCCAGGGCTCTGGTGCAGACTTTGACGGTTGAAGCGCAGGCCGCGCTCGTTGTTCTGGATGAAGATCCAGAGAATATGCTGTCGATAACGGGTATGGATGAAGATGGCAATCCGGGCTATTCGACAGATGTGGTGGCGCATTTGCCCACAGAGATGTTGACGGGGCTAATTGATTATGACCCGGAGCGGCAGGGGTTTAATACGCATTTGATACGCGCTATGACACCGGGTACTTTTCAGCGCACTGTGGAAGATACGTTAGAGCCTATGGACAGTGCCGAGGTCCGGTCAAAGGTATCGTTTGAGTGGCTTCGGGCACTATCTATGCTTGGGGATGCAAATAAGTGTGCCGAATTGCTGAACAGTGTGGATCCCGGGTTGCTCGAAGAAGCTCTGATTCCGTACGTAAAGGATATGCGAATGAATGAGGTCGTGGGGGCTGCGGGCGCGCAGGTTTACCGGCACCAACTCTTTTCCGAAGGCGCTGCTGTGGGTGAAATGCCGAGTACGATAATAGAGGATCCCGTTGTCGGGGGAGTTCTGGACGCACTTTTTGATGCGGATGCCGATTTGATGCGGTCCGTCATTCGCGGGGCGTGGGAGAGGAGGAACGATGAATAGTGAACGGCGTTCTACACAAAATCCACTCGCTACGCTGGATTTGAGTCGGTTTCGCATTGATTCCGAGAGTTTTGTGGGGCAGGTCATTGAATTGGGGACGCGCTTTGAAAAGTTGCCGCAAAATATTGGGGATGCGCTTTTGGGCTTTTTGCGCTTGCAGGGTTTGCACTATGGCAAGCGTTACCGGTCGGGTATTGCAATCAGGCGTGAGGATTTGGAACACGGGGTGCGGCAGGCGCTGATTGCTATGGATCTCGGTTTGGAGGCGCGTGCAGAAAGCGATTTAAACCGGGCTGTGGAAATTATCGCGCAAGGAGATTTTGAAGCGTGCCGAAAGCGCGGGTATGAGATCGCTTTTTTCCGATTGCAAGAAATGGCACAGATGTGTCGGGCGCTGTTACTGCGGCCCGAAGTGAAATTTTTGCAGTCTGAATACCGCGCGATATCCCGCTGGGCAACCGCGGTGCCCGAGACCTGGATGCGTCCCCAGGATGACGAGGAAGATGAATCCCAGTTGGTCGATCCAAAGCGCGATTACGCGGCTTATCAGGTTGCGTTCAGGCGGCTTGCGTTTTTGCGGTCTATTCCCAAAGCTGCGCTGACCGAGGTAGAAATGGCTGTTGAAGCACGCACGTATGACGGATTGCTGCGCAATCTCATTCTGGCACTGGCATTAGATATGGAGTCGCTTTTGCCATTGAAGGCACAGATTGAGGCGTTTCGCCAGAGGTGCTTTGAAGAGGGTAAGATGAGGGAGGATGTGCGCGCCAAGGTGTTTGAGTTGATGGATCGACAGCTCGAGAGCAGTGTTGAAGATACAGAAGATCGCCTGGCAATTCGGAGCGAATTCGAGGCGGAAGTCGAATTTTTAGAGGAGGTGTCCTGCAGTCCTTTCACAGGGGTCTTTTTGTTGCCAGATCAGCCTGAGGGCGATGGGTGAGAGGCACGAGGCATATTTGTAATAGAAGCGCAGTCCATCAGGGCTGCGCTTTTTTTGAACCTTGGGGTATTGGGCGGTGTCGATTCCCACAGGAGGATATTTTTTGACACCATCGGACGCGATTTTGATGCAGCGGATTGTGGCGCGGGATCAAGAGGCTTTTGCGATTCTGTTTGCGCGCTATCAGGCACAGGTGACCGAGAATCTGCGCTGGATAACGCGTGATCCGGTCGCAGCAGATGATTTGACACAGGAGGTTTTTCTCAGGGTTTGGAATCGGGCCTATCAATGGTCGGGGCAAGGGTCTTTTCGGGGATGGTTGTTTCGGATTGCGAGAAATTTGTCGCTGAATCAATTGCGAAGCCAAAATCGCCGCCGCGAACAGCCACTGGAAATGCCTTCGCTTTACGATGAGGAGGACGAAGAGCAACCCGTTCCTGGGTGGATGATCGATCGGGCTGCGCTGGGACCCGATGTGCAGTTAGAACACGCTGAACAGCGGCGCATTTTGCAGGCTTTGATTGATGCGTTGCCAGAGGAAAAACGCGAGATATTTCAGATGGTGTACGAAGATGAGGTGACGCTTCGAGAAGTTGCTGAACAGCTGGCGATTCCAGAAGGTACAGTGAAATCGCGGCTGTTCCACGCGCGCAAGCAACTCGCAGAGGCATGGGGGCGGAGGTATGGAAGGGGATAAACAGTTGAAAAGTGTCTTTTAACATAGAGAGGAGAAATTTGATGAGTCTTTCAGTAAAGGTGCCGTGGCATAAAATTTCGTGGGATGCGTTTGTGCAAAAGGGGTTGCCCGAATTGTTGTCGGATCGGGTGTCGCTGGCGGGGTATCGGGTGGTGTCGAAGGATGAATATACCTGTGAATTGCATCTCGCGATTCAGGGGGGGCAAGAGATTGTGTACAATAATATTCCCCAGCCCGATGAATGGGGGCGGTTTAAGGTAGATGGCTTTTTTCGGACGGTGGTTCCCGCACCGACTGATGTGGATTTGGCGCGTGCTGAAATTCGGTGTGTGGGGGAGCAATTGCGCGATTATATTGCCGAGCGGTTGGAAAATATGCCAGAACTGCGGGGGGATGCCGTTGAAACAGGGTTGCCGTTGGGAGATTGGATTCACGCATTTTTTGTGGAAGAACCCACATCACAGTATTTGCAGGCGACCAATTTGCAGGATATGTACGTTCATTTGCGGCGGGTGACGTTGATCCCAATTATTGGTGAGGCTGATGAGGGGGTAGAAAATTATTATCATCCGTCACACGATGGGCGCGTGTGTCCTTATTGTACGCCTGAGGGACCGAATCTCGCGCGGATTTTAGAGGTGGCTCAGGGAGCGACTATTCGCGATGGCAAGCTGGTTATTGAAGACGATGCGCCTGAAAAGCGGCTGGGGATAGGTGCTTCGGTGGTTCCGTTTTTGGAACACAATGATACCAATCGCGTTTTGATGGGGGTGAATATGATGCGGCAGTGGATTGGCGCGCCGAGTCCCGATATGCAGCGCGATGAGCAGGGTGTGTGGCACGCGTATCACGGGCAATATGACGGCAAGGTTCTGGAGTCGGAACCCGCGCTGGTGCAAACGGGGTGTGAACCGCGCGATCCGCATTTTTGGACGGGGTACAATTTGTTGACCGCGTTTATGGCGTGGAATGGTGATACACACGAAGATGCGCTTGTGATCAGCGAATCGGCGGCGAACCGGATGATGCTGCCCAATCGCGTTGCGCCGGGCGATAAGCTGAGTAATCGACACGGTTTTAAAGGGGTGGTGTCGCGCATTTTGCGAGATGAGGATATGCCCAAATTGCCGGATGGTACGCCTGTGGAGCTTATTGTGAGTGTGTGTGGTTTGCCGTCGCGATTGAATATTGGACAGGTGCGCGAAGCTGTGGTTGGGCGCATTGCAAAGGCCGAAGGGGAGCCGGTTATTATTCCCGTGCTCAATGCGCCAAAAGACGATGAGATACGCGCTCGTTTGAAAGGTTTAGAGCTGGCGGAAGATGGCCTGGAGACGCTGACGCTAAATGGGGATACGCTGCCGCGTCGCACCACTGTAGGGTGGGTGTATTGGGGACGCACGTTGCATCTGGCAGCAGATAAAATTCACATGGGGGTAAAGCCGGGTCAACGCGATCAAGGGTTGGGTGAGACAGAGTTTTTGGCGTTGCGAGAAGCGGGTGCTTTTGGGGTGATTGACGATTTGTTCAATACGTGCGCGGTAGATCGAGATGATGCCGATACTCTATCTGACCGCGTCGTTGCGGGACCCGTTACTCCTGATGCGCCGTCCCCTCAGTTTGATGAGCTAATTGGGCATTTGTCAAAAGGTGGGGTGGCTGTTGGACTGGATGAACGCGGCACTGAGTTTTCGTTGAAACGCGATGGGGATGTCGCGCTTGCGCGTTCGATTCCGCATCCGTGGCTACCGGGGCATTCGTTGACTCATGTGAGTGGGAGAGATGTGCCCCGAGAATTGCGAGAGGCCAATAACCGCTTGAGTGAGATGATCGCCAATGGCGCACCCGATGTATTGATACAGCGAGCGGTTGAAACGCTGTCCGAGCGAGTTCGCGCATTTTGCGAGTTGTCGCGTTTGCAATTTCAGGCGCGCGCGTTGTTCAGCGGGCGTTCGGTGGCTGTGCCTGCTCCTGAATTGCGATACGATCAGGTCGGTGTGCCCAAAGAAATGGCGTGGACGTTGTTTGGGCCGTTTGCAGCGCGAGCGGTGGGAGTTGAAGAAGTGGATAGGCGGTCGAGAAAAGCAGAGAAAGCTCTGGATGCGGCGATGGCTGAGTTATGGACTGTGGTGCTTCGCAATCCCGCGTTTTCGCCAATGGCTTTTGTGGCGTGTCGTCCGGTACGCGTGGAGGGCGATGCTGTGCGCGTGAGTGTGGCGATTTGCAAGATGATGAATATGGATTTTGATGGCGATCAGGTGGCGATTTTTGTGCCAGTGACCGAAGAAGGCCAGCGGTCGGCTGAAGAGCATCTGTCGGCGGTGGCACATCTGAATCGGGATCCGGGGCTAATTGCGCGAGAGAAGGTACATCCGATGCACGATGCGCTGTTTGGCCTGGCGTATATGAGTATGACGGATGAAGGGTTGCAGGAGATTGCGGAGATTGTCGGCGATGGGGTTGAGCGAAAGGGGTTATTTGTCGATAAGCATCAGGTAATGGACTGGATGGCGGATGCGATGGCGCGCGATGGTGCGAAAGCTGCATTGGATCTCTCTGCGCGATTGTGGGATCGGGGTTTTGATGCTGCGCGCAAGACAGGTGCGTCGATGAGTGCGTTTATCGGTTCTTCGCTCGATTGGCCCGATCCACCAGAGGGCGATGACCCAGATGTCTGGCGCGATTATCCCGATGAGGTATCGGCTGTGTTGGCGCGATTTCGCGGATATGACGACGATGATCTCGGGATTCCCGCGCTTCTGGTGGCATGCGGTGCGCGTGCCAATTGGCAGCAGGTTAGACTTTATGTGGCTCCTCAAGGTGTGACGCGGAATGATCAGGGTGGGTTTACGCCCTTGAAGCACGGTTTTCGGGAGGGGCTGACGCCAGAGGAGCTTTTTGCGCGGGCGATTGGTGCGCGCTGGGGTTTGGCCAATGCGCTGGCAGAGATGCTGGCGATTCAGAGCGATCTGGAAACGCAGAGTGCGCCCGGTGGGTATGGTGTTTTGGCGCGGGCGCGCAGGTCGGAAAAGCCGGGCGTGGTATTTGCCCGCGCAGCGCAAAAGGGCGAGCGCGATCCGTTGACGGATGAGTATAGTCGGTTATTTGTGGGGTTACCGATAGACGATTAAAAATAGGGAAGTTTAGAAGCGCAAAAGAGCGGTGGGTTTTGCAACCTGCCGCTCATTTTTTTGTTTAAAAAATGAGATTTTCGCTTGACTTCTCCTAATTGGTTCGTCATATTACTAAAAAATTAGTAAAACTCAAGGAGGGTCTTATGGCTGCGAAGAAACGACTGGCTGAGGCCGAGTGGGAAGTGATGGATGGCGTGTGGCATCTCGCTCGACAGGTTACGGTGCGCGATGTTGTCGATTACCTGTATCCCAATGGCGAGAAGGCTTATACGACTGTGCAGACGATTATGAATATTCTGTTTGAGAAGGGTGTGCTCAATCGGCAGAAGATCGGTCCGGTGAATGTGTACACGCCGACCCTGTCGCGAGAAGATGCGGCGCAGGTCGAGACACGCACGCTGGTGTCGCGCATGTTCGAGGGGTCTTTTGGGGCACTGGCAACCTATCTCGTGGATTCAGGTGAGCTTTCGCAGAAGGAACTGGATGAGTTGCGCGCGCTGATTGAGGCGAGGGAGAAAGGAGGCGTGTAATGGATGCGTTGATCTATTTGGCCGAGGCGTGGTGGCCGCTTTATGCGGTACATTTTGTCGAGGTGTCGCTGTTCATTTTGCTGGTGTGGGCAGTGGATCGCTGGATGACGCTGGATACGCGGTTGCGGTATGTCCTCTATTTGTTGGCATTGGCAAAGGTATTTGTGCCGCCTTTTTATGCCATTCCGTTACCCGAGTTTTTGACGGTATCCGACGATGTCCCGATTGGACCGGTTTATACCGGTGTGGTTTCTGAGGCTGAGGTTGTTGCACCTGTGCAAGTTGCTCCTCTTCCGCTGGCGTTTTATCTGTTTTGCCTGTGGGCTGTTTCGGTTGTGGTATGGGCAGGTGTGACGTTGTGGAAGAATGCGGTGTTTCACCGCGCGCTCAGTTTGGCAGTGCCCGTTGATCTGGCGAGAGATATGGGATCGCGATCGCTGAATGGTGCGCGAGATATGGAGGTTTATGCCAAAGCCAGTCTGCGTTCTCCACTTCTGGTTGGTATCGTGAAACCGAGATTGTATTTGCCATCGCATTGGTCGTCCTGGTCGTCCGAGGAGTTGCGCGGTGTTGTTGCACACGAGTTGGCGCATCGGGATAATCGCGATATCTGGGTGCTGATTTTTCAGGCGATTGCAATGGCGCTGTTTTGCATAAATCCGCTGGTCTGGTTGCTGAACCGAAGGCTGACTTTTTTGCGCGAGTTGCGCTGTGACGAGGCGGTGTTGCGCGAGACGAATTTGACGCCTGCTGAATACGGGCGGTTGTTATTTGGATTTGTCGATAGACGCCCTGCTCTGAGTGCGCTGTATTTCAATGAGCGTGGAACCGCGCTCAAGAAACGGTTAGAGTATGTCCTTAATTTTAAGGAGGACAATGTGAAACGGTCCAGATGGCAGTTGGCAATTCCGATTCTCACTGGTCTGGCGATTGTGCCTTTTTCAATTCGAGAGGCATATACGCATGATGAAGGCGGTCTTGAGGTTATAGAATTGGTCGAGGATGAGAAAAAGCCCGAACTCATGCCAGGGCAACAGACCACGCCGCCTATATCTAGCGATGCTGATAGTAAGAGATCTTTATTGGAGGGGGTCGAAACAAAATCTTTTTTGAAGCAGCTTATGGCTCTGAATGAGAAGGCGGTTAAGGAGAGAGAGAAATTCATAGTGAATTTTACGTTTATGGTTAATTTAGATGGTTCCGTAAGCGATGTGAGCATTTTGAAGGGACCAGAGATATTTCACCAAACAGTTATAGATTCGGTATCTCAATGGCGGTTCAAGCCGGGGCAACACAATGGCAAAGTGTCCATGAGTGTGACTTTTTCAGGTAGAGGGGATAGGGATTCAGGTACTCGCGATAAGCAGCAGTTCAAAGTTGCATTAGATTCCACAGAGCAACAGACCATACCGCCTGCATCTGGCGATGCTGATAGTAGTGAGGTTAAGGTTTTCGAATATAAAGAGGTGGAAGTAAAGCCTCATCCTATAAATATTATTACACCTGTATATCCTGAAAAGGCGCGGAAGGAGAGGATAGAAGGCAAAGTGATTTTGAAGGTTGTAGTCAATGTGGATGGCTCGGTGAGCGATGTGAAGGTTTTGGAAGGGCCAGAGATCTTTCGTCAAGCGGCGATAGATGCAATATCTCAATCTCAGTTCAAGCCCGCGGCGCACAATGGCAAATCTGTGCCCGTGTGGGTGGTTATGCCGATTGAGTTTTCATTAGGTTCCACGGACACAGATCTCCAGCTCACGTCGCCTGTGCCAATTGATGCTGATGGTAATGAGGTTGACATCCCCAATTTTTTCGAGGTTGAAGCCAAGCCCGAACTCTTGCAATCTGTTAAATCTGTGTATCCAACAAGAGTTACTGTGCGTTTGGAGTTCAGGGTCTATGAGGATGGCTCGGTGGGCGATATGAAGGTTTTGAAAGGTCCGGAGGAATTTCATCAGGCGGCGATAGACGCGATCTTGCAATATCGATTCAAACCGGGGACACTCAACGGCAAAGTTGTGCCCGTGCGAATGACGCAGTGGGTTATATTTCGATTGCCAAAGCAACAAACCCAACCGCCTGCATCTGGCGATGCTGACAGTAGTAAGGTTCTCGAATTTTATATGGTTGAAGTAAAGCCCAAGGTCCTGCACGCTGTTAAGCCTGTGCATCCGAAGGAGGCACTCAGAGATAGTTTGGAAGGCAAAGTGTTTTTGAAGTTTATGGTCAATTTGGATGGTTCGGTAAGCGATGTGCGTGTCCTGAGAGGAACAGAGGTGTTTCGTCAAGCGGCGATAGATGCGGTATCTCAATTTCGGTTCAAGCCTGCCGAACACAATGGCAAACCTGTGGCCGTATGGATGACTCAGCCGGTCTCTTTTCGGTTGCCAAAGGAATAGATTGCTCCATTTTGAAGTAGTGCGCCGAAATAGTCCAAAAGAAATGCCCCCCGGAATGCGTATTTCGGGGGGTCTGAATTGGGATAATAGATGGAAAAGAGAAAGTTATACATTGGGTTGATCCTCGCGCTGGTGTTGGGCGGGTGCTCTCGGGGTATTGACGAATACGTGCGTGAGTCGCGCCATGTGGATGTCGATGTGCGGGTTTATGGGGTTGGGAAGTTGGGGGAGAGTGGTCAGTTGGATGCTGTACCGCATTTGATTCAGGCGTTGAAAGATGAAAAAGTGCGGGTGCGACTGACGGCGATTGATGCACTGGGTATGCTGAAAGACAGGCAGGCGACTGAGGTACTTATTCCCTTTTTGCAGGACAAGCGAGCGGTTCTGGCATTGGCCGCGATAGATGCGCTGGGTGAGATTGGGGATTCGACTGCGGTGGAGGCATTGGTCGCTGTTGTGCAAGAAAAGGTGCCTTTATTGCGGTTGGCGGCGATAGATGCGCTGGGTCAGATCGGTGATTCGACTGCGGTGGATGTCCTGTGTTCGCAAATGCAAAGTGAAATATCCCAGGTGCGATGGGTTTCAGCAGTGGCTTTGGGACGTATTGGGTCGCCCCGGGCGATTGGGCCTTTGGCAAATTTGTTGGGCGATGAGGAGATGCGCCGGACTGTTTTGTTTGCTCTGGATCAGATTGATAAAAATTGGCGTGCGCGGTCAGAAGTCGAGATGGCTGTGGAGGAATTTCAGCGTGATTTGATACAAGATGATATGTTGGGCGATAAACAGGCAGTCATTCGGTTCCGCGCATTGGAGGGTCTCAACGCGGTTGTTCCCAACTGGCGAGAGAAAGATTGGGCAGAAGAACTGGTGATGTACTGGTGTCGCAGGGTGACAGAGGGCAATGACGATGAGCGGAAGGTCGCGGCGCGTTTTTTGGGCGATTTGAAAGATCAGCGAGCAGTGCAGGCATTGCTCATCGCAGTAGAAGATCGAGATCGCAATGTGCGTCGGCAGGCTATTCAGTCGCTGGGTAAAATGAGAGATATGCGTGCGGCAGGTGTGTTGAGGCACGCGCTTATGGGAGAAGACAGGTATGTTCGCGGAGTCGCGGCGCAGGTATTGGGCTCATTGCGCGATACGAGTGCTGTTGATCTGCTGATCTCAGTCGTGGATCGGGAGATGCATTTGCAGGGACGATCTGGAGAGGAATTAATGGCGTCTATTGCCCGTGCTTTGGGTGTCTTAAATGACAGGCGAGGAATAGATGCTTTGATCCGCTTGTTGGGCCATCCGAGGATACAGGTCCGAAGATCTGCTGTAGAATCGTTGGGACAAATAGGTGACCTGCGAACGGCAGATGCCCTGGCGCAAGCGTTAAATGATAGCTCGGTTTTTGTGCGCTGGGCCGCGGTCCGATCACTTGTCACATTGAAGGATGCGCGTGTGGTGCCTGCGCTGGTGGAAATGCTGGGCAAGGGGTCGAATATAATACGGAGCAAGGGGGGGCCAATGTAATACTAAGCAATGAGTCGAATGTGCAGATGGCGGTGAGAGCCCTTCGGGATATTGAGCCAGATTGGCGCAACAGGCGCGATGTACAGGAAAAAATTGACGCGTGGATTTCGGCATTTGAGAATGGCAAGGGGGTAGAACGCGTTGCGGCGGCTATGACGCTTTCTGAGATAGGTGGCGATCGCGTTGTCGAGGTCTTAAAACGCGCGCTGCGAGAACGCGAACTGGACGTTATTGCAGCGGCGCATCCATTTTTTATTCGCGAGTATTCTGCATTTGCAACGTCTGCTCTTGTTCAAGCTCTGGAACACGAAGGCGACAAGCGTATGGCCAGCGCGATGCTCGCGTCTGGCAATCCCAAACTGGTCAAAGCCGCTCGGTATTGGGCTTATGCCCGGGGTATGGCTCTGGTGTCTCCGCCCGGGCGTTTGGATGATGGTGGTTGAACGAAAAAAAGATGACTGATTCGTCGCGCAACTGAGCGGTGGGGTGAGGAGACCCGCCGCTCTTTTTAAGCTGTTATGAAAATATCCGATTGCTTTTTTACAATAAATTCGTTTTTATGTGCAGGTGATGAGGTATTTGGGGAGTGAGTTTGACACAGCCCCATTCTAAATCATAAACAAATTAAAATAGAAAGGCATACCATGGATCTGACGAAACAACCGCCTCGCCGGCCGACCAATACTTCAATGCTCGGTATTGTCTCGCTTGCGCGTTTGACCGATAAAGCACGGGCGCACCGGGCAAATACGATTGGCGAACATCTCTATGGCGAGAATTCGGGGTTGGACAAGATAGTACTCGATTTTCTCGGCATCTCGCACGATGATTTTGCCGATGCAGCCCAGCGTATGAACGACGCGGAATTGTGCGATTGGTTGCGCGAAAATTACCCTAAAACTGAAGACGAGGTTCAGGCGTATAATAACGAGCTTCTCACATGGGAACCCTTTGATGATGCGAGCCGCCAGCGCTTAAAAGATCGTCTTGAAAAATTCAATGCCGATCCCGATAAGGTGAAAACGATGCTCCAATCGATGGAACTCGACGACTGGGGGTGTTTTCGGGATACTGATCTGACCCAACATCCACCGCGTTCGCCGTATAACAGCGATGTCGCTGGTATTTATGGCGGATCGCGCATGGGCGATAAAGCACGCGCGGCAAAGGCGGGCAAGCTCAACGATTATATCTACGATTGCCCCATTGATCAGGTCATTCTCGATTTTCTCAATATATCCGCCGATGATTTCCAGGATGCGGCCTATCACAATGTCAACGATATCGAACTCGGGGATTGGGTACTCGAACACACTGATCGCACCCAGGATGAAATCTCGCGCCTGAACGAGGCTCTCTCTCAGAAGGGGCCCGAGAATGACGAGCAAGTGGCGATTTTCAACATAACGCTCGAGCGCGTGGCACCCGGTCGCACCGATGTCACCACATGGTTTGACCTGCTTGACCTCGACGATGCACACGCCTACGACCTATAATAATGCCCGAACCCGTCGAACTACCAATTGATGGTGAACTCGATCTGCACCATTTTCATCCGGATGATGTCAAAACACTTGTGCCCGATTATCTCGATGAATGCAAATTGCACGGCATTTCCGATGTGCGCATTATTCACGGCAAGGGCACGGGTGTTCTCCGCGAAATCGTCCACACCATTTTAAAACGTCGGCCCGATGTCATCGCATATTATCTCACCGATCACAACTGGGGTTCGACCTCTGTTGTTCTCAACCTGAAGACGCAATCGTGACGCCTAATTTAGAACTCGTCGAATATATCAGAAATGCCGAGCGTATCCTTATCTTCACGGGGGCAGGTGTTTCCACTGCCAGTGGCATACCCGACTTTCGCGGGCCAGATGGCGTTTGGAAAACCCGTCAACCGGTTTATTACCGGGATTTTATGACTTCTGAAGAAGCGCGTATCGAAGCGTGGGATCAAAAACTCGAAGGTTGGGCTGCCTTTGAAAACGCCCGTCCCAATGCCGTTCACAGGGCTGTTGTGAAGCTCGAGCGAGCAGATAAAATCGAATGCGTTATCACGCAAAATATCGATGGCCTGCATACCCGGGCTGGTACTTCACCCGAATGCTTGATCGAATTGCACGGGACTAATGCCGAAGTCGAATGTCAGACCTGCGGCAAACGCAGCGATCCCGAACGCCACTACGCTGCCTTTCGCCGTACAAAAAAACCTCCTATGTGTGAATGCGGAGGTTATCTCAAGTCTGCTACCATTAGCTTTGGTCAACTGCTCATTGAAGCGGACTTGCACCGGGCAGCAAAAGCGGCAGCCAATACCGATCTGGCGATATCTCTGGGTTCTACGCTATCCGTCTATCCCGCCGCGAGTTTTCCATTGATGGCAGCAGAACGCGGTGCGCCCTATGTGATTATCAATAAGGGCAAAACTGATCATGACGGTTATCCAGATCTCGCATTGCGCCTTGAAGGCGATGTAACAGAAATTTTTCCACTATCTGTAGAAGCGGCACTTAAGCCTGTCCCATAAGGGACAGGATACCTTTCAGTCTTATGCTCACTTCCGACCTTTTGCTCGTGCGCCGTCGCGGGCCTTATATCGAGCCTCGCTATGTGGATGCAACAGCGCCTAATATTATCGCGCTGGCAGAGGAAATTATCGATATTTTCACCGATCACCAGGGCAAGTCGCGCGGTGAATTACACAGTGCTCTGGACCTGCGTGCGGCTGAAGCAACGGATTATCGCGTTCAGCGCGGTCTGACGAAATTGCTCGAAGACGATCGCTGTGAGTTTCGCATTGACAGTATTGTTGAACCCGAAGAAATTCGCACACAGGTTTTTGGCCTCAGCCGAGAGAATCACCCCATTGTCCGCGAACCCGATCTTCTCTATCCCGTTACACGCGAACACATTCTCGACCAGGTCGCGCTCAAATATCAGACCTCGTCGGAAAATATCGCGCATAGCCTCTACGCAGACCTTCCCGTCAATCACTATCTCGATGGCTTTGATGCGCCCGATCCCGCATGGTTGCTCAACCGCTACAATGTCGCACTCGCGCAGGCTATGTTCTATCGCTGTACCCGCATGCGACTCTCGGTGCATCGCAACTTGCCAGTGCGCTACAAACAGCTTTTCAAGTTTATCAAATTTTATCGCTTGATTCACGATATCCGCGGCGACCGGGATGCGGGATACGAAATTGTCCTCGACGGACCTGTAAGCCTGTTTCGTCTCTCGCAAAAATACGGTATTCAGATGGCTGTTTTTTTGCCTGCGTTGCTCTTGTGTACCCGCTGGAAAATGGAAGCTACGGTCAAACTTAAAGATGGTCGCGAAGGCGATTTTGTCCTGGATGACCATCACAATTTGATTTCGCACTACAAAGATCAGACCATGTACGATTCTCTCCTCGAAGAGACCTTTGCTACGCGCTTTGAAAAAGCCAGGACCGATTGGGAACTCGAACGCGAAACAGAAATTGTGAATCTCAAGAATACGGTTTTTATTCCCGATTTTGCATTCCGCCATCCCGATGGCCGCACGGCACTGCTCGAGATCGTCGGTTTCTGGCATCCCGATTATCTGAGGCGCAAACTCGACAAACTCCGCCGCGCCAATCGCAAAGACCTCATCGTCGCTGTTTCCCGCGATCTCAATGTCCAGGAAGAAGATTTCGAGGATGTGCCCGGGCATGTTTTCTTTTTTAAAACCCGAATCCAACCGCAGGATGTCGCCCGACGCCTCGATCAAATTCGCCCCGAAGATTGCGTAAATGATTGAACATTGCGCGGGGAAATTGTATATTTGAAACTTCTATCCTGTTCACGGCATCCCAAAATAGACAGACCTGAAAAATTCACAACACGGTTCACTTTCAAAGGAGTGCATTATGCGGAATTTATTCGCCCTTACACTTTTCACCCTTACACTGCTCGCTTCACCTGTCTTCGCCGGGTTCACGCGCGTTAATGCGCCCAATCCCGACGATCCGATGGATGTACATATCTACAAACTCGACAATGGTCTCACCATTTATCTCACTGAAAACCACGAAGAACCGCGTTTTTATGCCGAAATCCCCGTGCGTGCGGGAAGCAAACACGATCCCGCTGAATCTACGGGACTGGCGCATTATTTGGAACACATGCTTTTTAAGGGTACGCAAAATATCGGGACATTGAATTACAAAAAAGAAAAGGCCCACATTGACCGCATTATTGCGCTCTACGAAGATCACTTCAGCGAAACCGATCCCGAAAAACGCAAAGCCATTTATGCAGAGATCAACAAAGCATCTCAACAGGCGGCGCAATACGCTATACCCAATGAACTCGACAAACTCTACAAAGCTATGGGCGAGAGTGGCTTGAATGCACACACATGGCACGAAGAAACCGTGTACAAAGTGGGTTTGCCCAGCAATTATCTCAAACACTGGGCAAAAATTGAGTCCGAACGGTTTCAAAATCCCGTATTTCGCTTGTTTCAGCCCGAATTGGAAGTTGTATATGAAGAAAAAAACCGCACATTGGACAACAAAGGCTGGCTCATCAGCGAGGCTGTGAATAAACATCTGTACAAAAAGCATCCCTACGGCCAGCAAACCACGATTGGCGAGGTGGCGCATCTCAAAAATCCCTCGCTTAAAAATATGTACCAGTTTTACGACACGTATTACGTGCCTAACAATATGGCGATTTGTATTTCGGGTGATATTGACATCGACGCGACTATTAAACTGATTGACGAACATTTCTCAGCATGGAAATCCAAAGATATTCCCGCGCTCCAAACATGGGAAGAACCGCCTCTTAAAGGTGCTGAGCGCGTCACGGTCAAATTTCAGGGCGAAGAATATGTACTTCTGGCTTTTCGCACAAATCACCGCAGTCACAAAGACGCCGAGGCACTGAAGCTGATTGATATGATTCTGGACAATCGCACTGCGGGGCTTATCAATCTCAATCTCGTGCAGCAGCAGAAAGTACGACGCGCGGGTAGTTATCCCTACTTACACAATGACTACGGCACGCAATATCTGTGGGGGATTCCGAAAAGAGATCAAACACTCGCCGAAGTTGAGCAACTGCTGTTGGATCAAATTGCCATGATTAAACGCGGAGAATTTGACGAAAGCCTGCTGTCCGCGATTGTCACGGATTTTAAAAAGAACCAAAAACGGGGCCTGGAATCCAATCGCAGTCGGGTCAGACAAATGACCAGTGCATTTTTGGGATTTGCCGAATGGGATCAAGAGGTTGCTGAAATTGCCCGTATGGAAAAAATCACGCGAGAAGATATCGTACGTGTAGCCAATCATTATTTTGGCGAGGACTATGTTGCGGGCTATCGCATTGACGAACAACACGAATTGCCCAAAATCGAGAAGCCCAAAATCGACAAAATTGATATTGATCCTACGCGGCAATCCGAATTCGCAAAAGATGTGCTGGCTATGTCTGCGGATGAGCTTTCACCGGTTTTTGTCACCGATAAAGACTATACCATTGCACAGGTGCGAGACGGTGTAAAACTCTACTATGTGAAAAACCCGGTTAATGATCTCTTCACGTTCACGCTTAGCGTAGATATGGGGACGTATCAGGATAACCGACTCAGCACGGCCAGATCGCTCCTGGACAAATCTGGTGCTGACGATCTGTCTCCCGATGCGCTGAAAAAAGAATGGTACAAACTGGGTACGGATTTCAATATTGGCGTGTCAGATAATGAGACCAATATCAGTATTTCCGGCTTAGATGAAAATTTTGCGGCATCTCTTTCGCTGATGATGAAATATATCCAGAACCCGACTACTGATCAGACTACGCTCGATGAACTCGTCAAAATTACCCTCGCGCAACGCGAAGATCAAAAGAAAGACCCCCGATCTTTGCGCAATGCCCTGCGTTTGTACAGTCGTTATGGCGACAATTCGTCGTATAAACGCCGCATTTCTTCTGAGGCATTGCAAAGGCTCACGGTTATAGAATTACACGGTTTGATATCCAGCCTGCCGACCTATGAACATGCTCTGATTTACGGTGGTTCCAGGCCGCTGGATGAGGTTCTTGCGACGATCAAAGCGCATTTTCCCAACGGTGGTGACTTAAAAATGCCTCCTGCTTATGAACGTCTCGTAGTTCACGCGCCAGATAAAACCGAGATTCGATTCTTTCACAAAGAAACGGCGCAGTCTCAGGTCTTTGTCGAGTCTGGAGGCGTCGTGTTCGATGCAGCACTCCGTCCGGCTATTGATCTCTACAATGATTATTTTGCCGGGGGTATGTCGGGTATTGTTTTTCAGGAATTGCGCGAGGCTCGAGCACTGGCTTATTCTACATTTGCGCGGTATGACCTCGGCGATCGCAGTAATGATCAGAATGTCATGTGGGGATATATTGGTTGCCAGGCGGACAAAACCTCGGAGGCTGTTGCTGCACTGGTCGAGTTGATTGACGATTTGCCCGAATCTCCCGAGCGTTTTTCAGAAGCCCAAAATTCTGTGGTTAATCGCTATCGCGTCGCCAAGATTAAATACCGCGAGTTGCCCGGTGTGTTGCGTATTTGGGAACGCCGCAACCAGACGCCCGATCCGCGAAAAGAGCGGTTTGATCACATTCTCCAGGCTGAGATGCCGAGTGTGCTCGATTTCCACAAGCAGCATATTGCCAAACGCCCCAAGCTCATTTCTATTATGGGCGACACGACCAAATTTGATCTCAATAGTCTGAGCACTCTCGGTACGATTACGCCCGTGACACTGGATGATTTGTTTGTGGATTAGGAGTGGTCAGATGAAAATTACTGAGATAAAAACATATCATTTGCGCTATCCCTTGCGAGAGAAGATCGCGATTTCGAGGGGATGGTCCACGAGCCGACAGGCGCAAGTTGTGGAGATCGCTACAGATAGTGGTCTGATTGGGTGGGGTGAGGGGACAGGCGATGTCCATCGATCTGCGATTGACGCGCATATTATGGGGCGCAGTCCGTTTGATTGTGGTGCGATCTATCAGGCGTTGTCCGATGATGGGGTAAGCCCGAAGGCGATCAGTGGGGTAGATATTGCGCTGTGGGATTTGATGGGCAAGGCTCTCGATATGCCGGTGTATCAATTATTGGGGGGAAAGGTGAGAGACAAGATTCCCGCGTATGCCACCGGGTTATTTTGCATAGACCGCCCTGATGTGACACAGGCTCTTGTCGATGAGGCAAAAGGGTATGTCGATATGGGTTTTTCTGCGATGAAAATGAAGATCGGATTTGGCGCGGCTTACGATGTGAAAAATGTAACGGCAATTCGGCAGGCGATAGGTCCCGATGTGTTGTTTGCCGTGGATGCCAATTGCGGATATGATGTGGGTACGGCTATTGATGTGGGTCACAAGATCGCACATAATGATTTGTTCTGGTATGAAGAACCGATACCAACGGATGATGTGCGCGGGTATTTGCAGGTGAAAGATGCGTTGCCTATACGCATTGCGGGCGCGGAAGGGCTGGGTGGACGTTGGGCATTCCGCGAGTTGATCCAGCAGCGGGCACTGGATATTGTGCAGCCCGATATCAGTATTGCAGGTGGGTTTAGCGAGTGTCGCATTATTGCGGCGATGGCGAGCGCAAATTATGTGCGGGTTTTGCCGCATATGTGGGGCAGTCATATTCGACTGGCGGCGACTGTCCACTGGCAGGCTACTATTCCCGATGCACCGGATGCGTTGAACCCCTTTCCTTCCCTGTTTGAATACGATATGACGGAGAATGGGTTGCGGACGGAGTTGGCTGTGAATCCGATCCAGGCGGTGGATGGCGAAGTGCCCGTGCCCGATGCACCGGGATTGGGGATTGAGATTGATCGAGGTGTGCTGGAAAAATACGCTGTTTGAGTTGGTTATTGATAACACAAACACAAGGAATAGAGATGAAAATTCACGAATATCAGGCTAAAGAAATTCTCAGATCTTTTGGCGTGCCCGTGCCAAATGGCGCGGTTGCTCGTACGCCCGAAGAGGCCGAAGCGATTGCCAAAGACCTCGGTGGGGCAGTGGTTGTCAAGGCTCAGATCCACGCGGGTGGGCGCGGTAAAGGGGGCGGTATTAAACTCGCAGCCGATCCGGCCGAAGCTGGAGAAGTGGCATCAGAAATTATTGGCATGCAACTCGTTACCCCTCAAACGGGTTCTGAAGGGCAAAAGGTCAAATCTGTTTGGGTGGAAAATGCGACGGATATTGACCGCGAATTGTACCTGGGCATTGTGCTGGACCGCGCGCAGTCGCGTCTGGTCGTTATGGCTTCCAGTGAGGGTGGGATGGATATTGAAGAGGTGGCTGCGACGACGCCGGAAAAAATTCTCAAAGAGGTCGTTCATCCCGGCGTGGGGCTTCAGCCCTTTCAGGCGCGGCATCTCGCACTCGGTCTGGGGCTTGAAGGCGATCAACTCAAACAGGGAGTCTCATTTATCACCGCCCTTTACAATGCATATATAGAGACCGATTGTTCGCTTGCTGAAATTAATCCCCTCGTTGTGTCCAAAAGCGGTGAGGTTCTGGCTCTGGATGCCAAGATGAATTTCGATGATAGTGCGATGTATCGCCATTCTGATATCTATGAATTGCGCGATGTTGACGAGGAAGATCCGCTTGAGGTCGAGGCTTCAAAATACGATCTCAATTATATCAAACTCGACGGGGAAGTCGGCTGTATGGTCAATGGCGCGGGTCTGGCGATGGCTACGATGGATATTGTCAAATACGCGGGGTCGTCACCGGCAAATTTTCTCGATGTTGGCGGGGGTACCAATGTCGAGCGCGTCAAAAATGCGATGCGTATTCTCACGTCCGACGAATCGGTCAAAGCTGTGCTTATCAATATTTTTGGCGGTATTGTGCGTTGCGACCGCGTGGCAGAAGGCGTTGTTGCCGCGCTTGAAGATATCGAAATCAATGTGCCGCTGGTGGTGCGATTGCAGGGGACCAATGCCGAAGAAGGCGCGCAAATTCTCGAAAATTCAGGTCTTGAATTTACCGTTGCCCGCAAGCTCCAGGAAGCCGCTGAGGCTGTTGTTGCGGCTGTACAGAATGCCGCATAGACCTGTGTTCAGGGCGTAAAATGAAAAGGGGCGCATGATGACAGTGCGCTCCTTTTTGGTGTGTCTCATATTGACAATATGGCAATAATCCAGACAATATGGCAAGGTGTTCAAAATATTATAAATTTTACACTGAGAGTAAATAATTATTTTATATTAAATTACAGTTTTTCGGACTTTATGGTATATATATTGCTTTATAAAATGGATGTTCATCCTACCAATCTAAATCAGAGGGTCTGTTATGCCGACTTATGAATATGCGTGTACTGCATGCGAGCACGAATTTGAAGCTTTTCACTCTATCACTGCCGAACCCATTCGTTTGTGTCCCGAATGCGGTGAGCAAAAGGTCGAGCGTCTTATCAGTGGTGGTGCAGGTCTGATATTTAAGGGGTCGGGCTTTTATATCACCGATTATCGCAGTGATGGATACAAAGAAGCAGCTAAAAAGGATAAAGAAGCATCTAAAGAGAAAAAATCTGACACAAAAAAATCAGAGACAAAAAAGACCTCTGAGTCTAAAAGTTCGGATACCAAAGCAGCATAAAAAATAGAGATGATATTTTTTCATATCCCGTGCTCTAGCATGGGAGCCAAATAAGGAGAATCCTGTAATGAGCAACGTAATAGGCATTGATCTGGGAACGACCAATTCGTGTGTCGCTGTGATGGAAGGCGGCGACCCGGTTGTTATTCCAAATTCAGAAGGGGGACGGACCACGCCCTCTGTAGTTGCATTCGCACAAGATGGGGAGCGCCTCATTGGTGAGGTTGCCAAACGACAGGCTGTGACCAATCCGGCCAAGACCATTTATTCTATCAAGCGATTTATGGGGCGCCGCCGCGAAGAGGTGAGCACTGAAATTTCCGAAGTGCCCTACACGGTCGCGAGTGACGCCAATGGGCTGGCATCGGTACAGCTCGACGACAAGACATATACCCCGCCTGAGATTTCGGCAATGGTGCTTCAAAAAATGAAGCAAACCGCCGAAGATTATCTCGGCGAAACCGTCACGCAGGCTGTGGTCACGGTTCCCGCATATTTTAATGATGCACAGCGACAGGCCACCAAAGATGCCGGCAAGATTGCTGGCCTTGATGTGTTGCGCATTGTCAACGAACCAACTGCTGCATCACTGGCTTATGGTCTGGACAAAAAGAGCGATGAAAAAATCGCGGTTTACGACCTCGGTGGTGGCACATTTGATATTTCCATCCTCGAACTGGGCGATGGCGTTTTTGAAGTCAAATCCACCAATGGTGATACCCATTTGGGCGGCGATGACTTTGATCAGCGCGTCATTGACTTTCTGGCCGAGGAGTTTTTAAAAGAAAATAGCGTGGATTTGCGCCAGGATCCCATGGCTTTGCAACGCCTTAAAGAAGCGGCAGAAAAAGCCAAGTGCGAACTATCGAGTTCCGCATCTACCGATATCAATCTTCCGTTTATCACGGCTGATGCATCTGGCCCCAAGCACCTCAATGTTAACCTGTCACGCGCGCGATTTGAACAACTCGTCGATGATCTCGTCGAGCGCACAAAAGGGCCCTGTGAACAGGCTATTCGGGATGCTGGCCTTTCGGCTTCTGATATTGATGAGGTGATTCTGGTGGGTGGTTCAACGCGCATCCCCAAAGTACAGGAAATTGTGCAGGGAGTTTTTGGCAAAGAGCCTAACAGGGGGGTAAATCCCGATGAAGTCGTCGCCATTGGTGCGGCTATTCAAGCGGGTGTGCTCTCTGGGGATGTGACCGATGTGCTGCTGCTCGATGTGACGCCGCTCTCGCTGGGTATTGAGACGCTCGGCGGCGTGATGACGCGCCTTATTGATCGCAACACCACAATTCCGTCGAAAAAGGCCGAAGTGTTTTCAACTGCTGCCGACAGCCAGCCTTCGGTGGAGATTCACGTTTTGCAGGGCGAGCGCGATATGGCGTTAGATAACCGTACCATTGGCAAGTTTCATCTCGATGGTATTCCGCCCGCGCCGCGCGGTGTGCCGCAAATTGAGGTCGCATTTGACATCGATGCAAATGGCATTCTCAATGTTTCGGCAAAGGACAAGGGTACGGGCAAAGAGCAGAATATTCGCATTGAGGCTTCGTCGGGATTGTCAGACGCAGAAATTGATAAGATGGTCAATGACGCACAGGCCAATGCGGCTGAAGACAAGAAGAAACGCGAGGCCGTAGAGATCAAAAATGCGGCGGAGCAGCAAGTGCATCAGACCGAGAAGCAGATGGAGGAGATGGGGGACAAGGTCAGCGCTGAGACGAAGTCCAAAGTGACCGAGGCCGTTGACAAGGTCAAAGACGCCCTCAAGAGTGAAAATGTCGATGCGATTAAATCGGCGAATGAAAATCTCACCCAGGTCTGGCATCAGGTTGCGAGTGAACTCTATCAACAAGCCTCAGCAGAGGAGGGACCTCAGGGTGCGCCAGGAGAGCCGCCACCTGGTGGTGCAGAAGGTCCCAGACAGAGCGACGATGGGACTGTTGATGCTGAATATGAAGTTGTAGATGATAAGAAGAAGTAAAGGTTGGATATCAAAATAAAACGCCGAGGGCAAACGTCCTCGGCGTTTTTGTTTAAGTAGGGGAGCGCTAATCACGATGCTTTTTCAATTGTCACGCGAATTGCACTCAGGGGTTTGATGAACCGGAACCTGACGGTTTTGCTGCGTGTGTCAAATCCGCCTGTGCCAACATCCTGGCTCGACAATTCCCGCAAAAAGTTTGCGACCCAGGGTGTGTCGCGTTGCCATTGCGGTACGGCATTTTGAATAAATAAGCGCACGAGGTCTGCATTGTGGTTCAAGTCGGCATCGGATATATCGAGTACGGTTACCATAATTTCGGATCGCAACAAATCGGCTTCTGGACCCCAGAACTCCAGTACGACTTGTCCGCTGCCCGTTGCGCCAAAATGGCGCGGCTGTCCCTCGAGGGGATCGACTTCTTCCAGTATCAGATCATCGGGCATGCCCGCAATCATGCCATCAATAGATAGGGCGCCGGGAGATGGTTGCGTTGTTTGTGTTTCTTGTGTCACTTGCGGTTCAGTTGCGGGCTGAGTCGGGCGCACTACAGGCCGTTTTTTTCGAGTTCCGGAACGACGCGCGAGGTCTTTTTGCAAAGCTGCACGCACAGCTGCGGCGTCTCCGACATAATTGCCGTGTACCCATCCTTCAGTTTTTCCATCTGTGCGTACACGTAACCAGGGATTGGCTCTTTCAAAAATTTCCAGTTCGCGACCACGCTGCAAGCGCTCAACGACCTGCGATTTTGTCGTTGGCTTTTCGCGCAAATTCAGAATTGCAACGGTGACATAGACTTTTTCTTTGGGTAATAGATAATCACAGCCACTTAAACTCGCCAGGAGTACACAAAAAAGGCCGACAAAAAATCGGTCGGCCAAAAATCTCAACCGCACCATCAATGATTCCTCCGCAAAAATCTCTGTGGATATTTTTTCTGGATTGAAAATATCGGAAATGCGATTGTGGTCAAGGATTAAATTTCACTTTTAATCCAGATATGTCATTTGTGAGGTTTGAGGCCATTTGCATTGCTCGGGTGCATTTGTCGCACTTGCCCATTCCCGAATGACTTCCAGATCCCTTCTTTTTTCCAGCATTTTTTCTGCAACCCACTCCGGGTCCCATCTATCCAGTACTTTTGCTGTTAGTTCTTCTCGAATCGCCTGACATTCGCTGTCGTCCGCCCGATTGTGTATTTCTTCAGGATCTTCGGATAGATTGAATAATTGCGGATCATAGCCGTGATAGTAAATCAGTTTCCAATCGCCTTGTCGAATCATGCGCTGGTAATGGCCTTCGTAGATACAGTATTCTGAAAAGGCAATATCTTCCCAGGTATCTACTTCACCGCGCAGCAATGGCAACAGGCTGCGCCCGCGCGAATGGGGCAATTCGGGTGCGTCCAATGCGTCGAGCATGGTCGCATTTAAGTCCAGTGCGCTGATGACGCGGTTATTGACCTGTCCTTTGGGCAGCGCATCGGGCCAGAAAATAATTGCCGGTACTCGAACAGATTCTTCGTAAAATGTTCGCTTCATCCACAATGCTTTTTCACCCACATGTTCGCCGTGGTCTGATGAATATACGATCATTGTGTTCTGTGTAAATCCATTCTTTTCTAATGCCTCCAAAAGTTGTCCGATCATGCGGTCCATTGCCGTAACCAGTGCCCAGTAAGCTGCGCGGGCGCGCGTGGTGTCGGCATCGTCAATTTCCAGGAAATTGTTTCGGTCTCGCCACCATTGAAAAAAGGGATGCGACTCATCGCCCATTGGTTTGGGATGTTTTGGGGGTGTAATCACATCGATGTACTGATCGTAATCTGCTTTTCGCGCAATATAAGGCGAGTGTGGTAGCATATATCCCACGTGCAAACAAAAGGGGGTATCCGTTTGTCCGCTGCGTTTTTTTATCCCTTCTCGATTGATAAAATCAATTGCTGCTGCTGTCACATCTTCATCGTGTACTTCGTAACCGCTCTGGCCCGCACCTGATTTTTGAACCGATTGGATTAAGTTGCTGGGGGCATCGCCTGTGCCCGGGTAATTTGAAGAATGATCTCCAATGGGACGATCCACATACCCGTGCAACTGGTCTGTGCCCAGAGCGTGCATGCGCCCTATGAGCACGGGGTGGTAGCCCGCTGCGCCCATTGCATGCGCGAGGGTAGGTCGTCCCGAATCCAGGATGTGATGGTTTGTCCACACTTCATTTTCATAGGGATACCGTCCCGTTAGCATTGACATCCGCGATGGCGTGCATACAGGCGATGGACAATAGGCATTGTTAAATCTCACCCCCTGTGCAGCGAGTGCATCCAGATGGGGCGTTTGGACGAGTGGATCGCCATAACAACCGAGTACTTTTGGGCTGTGCTGGTCTGAGTGGATGTAGAGCAAGTTTGGTCGGTTCATGTTTGAGTCCTTTTTACCAGTACACAGAAGGCAGGCAGCGGTTGCCCGTGCCTGCCATTATTTTGCGGATCAAGCGTGAGACAGCTATTTCTCACTCGCAGCTACCGTATTTACCAATCTGCCGATGCCCGAGATTTCAATTTCCACAGTGTCGCCTGGTTGCATATAGGTTCCCGTTGTATCGCCCACGCCCGAAATTGTGCCTGTGCTGATCAGATCGCCCGGTTCGAGGGTGATAATTGCCGAGATGTATTCGATAATTTTATCTACGGGATACAACATTTGTCCCGTGTTATTGTGCTGTTTGCGGTCGCCATTCACATACGTGCTGATGTCGAGGGTGTGTGGGTCTGTGATCTCGTCAGATGTTACGATCCACGGTCCTTGCGGTGCAAAGGTGTCCAGCCATTTGCCGTTTAACCAGTCGAACCATTCATCTCTTGGTCGGCTATCCGTGCGCTTTTTAATTTCTAACATGCGCTCGGAGACATCGTTCATGACCGTATAACCCGCGACATAATCCAGCGCGTCTTCTGCCTGTACGCCTTTTGCTTCTCGGCCTATTACGACGGCCAATTCGCCTTCCCAATCTACGCCTCTTGCGATGGGGGGGATCAAAATTTGATCGCCCGGTCCGATTACTGTCGATGTTGGAGGCTTCATAAATACGCGCGGGGTTTCCTTGTCCTGAATTTGCATCTTGGTCGTGCCGCTTTCTTCAATATGATCCTGATAATTGCCCGCCAGGCAGAATAATTTGCGCGGATTGGGCATTGGTGCGCTCAACTTGACGTCGCTGATGGCGAAACTGGTCTCGCCATCTGGTTTGCCATTCAAACGCTTTTCGGCATCAGCCGCCGCCTGTTGTGCCGCAGACCGTCCTTCTGATCCGGCTTCGAGAAGGGTCAGCATATCCGTGAAAAAGGGAGGGTTTTCTGATTGGGCTAACGCTCTGTCTGCTGCTGCGAGATCGACGATAATCGAATCATCTGCAACGACTGCGCCAATGGATTCTGCACCGCCGACTGAATAAGTCGCGAGTTTCATATTTTCTCCTTGTGCGAGTGATCAATGACTGGTAAATGACAATGGAAATGTCGGTTCTTGTGCCTGCTTTTGCGTAGGGGTTTCTATTTTTTGATGATAATATTCTTCGACGAATTGCGCCAGATTTTTGCTCGCCTCTTCAAAGACAATTTTGCCCTTTTCTGCGGTTGCTTTTTCCGCCTCGCCCATCACGCCCGAATCCGTATATTGACTCGTCCATTCAATGATGCCCACAGGTCCTCTGCTGAATAAATCGGTCCAGACAAATTTGGATCCCCGTTTATTGGTTCTGGCGATTTCGCTCTTGATTTTATCCTTGCGCACGCTTTCTGGAGACAAATGGAGTAACATGGATGTTTCCAATTCGCCCGCATGCGAACATCCGCCGGGAAATACGCTCTCTCGCCATTCTTTGTCAAAGTCCGGATCGACTTTGAGCAATTGCCACCACGAGCAGAAGGCGCAACTCGCATCTGTTTCTACGATTGTGCGCCGGGCGACCATTTCGACTAAGTTGTGGTTAGAACCGTGTCCGTTGACGAGGATCATTTTTTTGAAGCCGTGATAGGCAAGGCTTTTGCAGATGTCCAGCAGGTACTGAATGAAGTGTTCGTAGTGTATATTCAGCGAGCCGGGAAAATCCATGACGTGGTGTACATAACCATAACTCACAGGGGGTAGCACCAGGCTGTATTCCGGCTTTAAGCGCGCGCCTTCGGTCGCCACGGCATTGGCACATAGATGATCGACTTTCAAGGGCAAGTGATGCCCGTGTTGTTCGACTGCGCCGGTTGGGATAATCGGAATTTTTCCCATTTCCACCGCTTCGTTTACTTCGGGCCAGGTCAGTTCGTCAAATTTGTAGATATCTTTTACAGAGGCCATTTTTTCACCTTTCTAAGTGGTCAATTACAACTACTTCACCAGGAACTTCGTCACCACATCTTCGTCCAGATCCACGCCCAGTCCGGGTTGATCTGTCAGATGTAACACACCATTTCGAAATGTCATCTCGTGTTGTGCCAGTTTTTGTGCCAGGGGAGATGGTGCTCGCGTGTATTCTGTCAGCGGTTGTTCGCTCGCTGCTGCCCATTGGGCAGAGGCTGCCAACAAGACCCCGGTGCCAAATGCGTGCGGCACGGCACGCGCTCCCGTTTCTTTTGCTAATTTTTCAATTGCCAGACCGCCGGTAATTCCGCCTACGCGTCCCAGGTCGGGTTGTACAAAGTGGAGTTTGCCATTGTGTAGCAAGTCGGCGTATTCGCTTACCAGAGTCATTGCTTCGCCTCCTGCAATTGGGATGGATGACTGAGTTGAGAGTTCGCCATATCCCTGCACGTCAAATGGATGCAATGGCTCCTCGAGCCAGAATACATTGTATTTTTCAAATCGCGCCACGCGCTCCAACGCGGTTTCCGCATCCCACGCGCGACCGGCATCTACCATCAAATTTACATCTGGTCCCAAAGCCTCTCGTGCCGCTGCGACCAATGCCTCGTCTAAATCTGCATCTGGTCCCATTGGCGCCCAGCCGTATTTTACAGACTGGTAGCCTTGCGATAGAAATGCCTCTGCTGATTCTTGTACTAATTCCGGACGCTCGGGCCACAGGACGCTCGCATAAGCGGGCACTGCATCTGCAGCATCTTCTCGCAATAGCTTGCGCACGGGTTTGCCTTCGGCTTTGCCCCGAATATCCCACAGTGCCATGTCAATGCCACTCATAGCCTGTCGCGCCACGCCGCCTGGACCATACCATGATACGCCTTCGATCATGGCGTTGTGAATTGCGTCAAAATCCAGCGCGTCCATGCCGGTTACTATCGCTGATAGGCCATGGCGAAATGGCGCAGAGCGCGGTGCTTCAATTACGGCTTTGGCTACATAGGAACACGATACGACTTCACCCAATCCCGTTATGTCCGCATCGGTATGTACCCGCACGATCAGGCAGTCCTGAGTCCCATCGGCCGCTTCTACAATTTCTGGCAGTCGCAAATGAATGGCTTCAATATGGGTAATTTTCATATATCACCTTTTACGACCTTATCCCTTTTGCAATACCCGCCACCGATCGTACAATGGGCGCATCTCTTTTGGCAAAAATTCGCGCACATTATCTGCGAGCATCCACTTCAGACGCGGGTCCACCTCGGAGGGTTTGCTATCCTTTGAGTGCATACTCCAGCTTCCGGACAGGGTCAATCGCTCCACATCCTTTTTCATTACTCCGCGGTGAATTAAATTGCCAGTCCAAAACACGGTTTGCCCGGCTTTGAGAGGTACGGCATATTGTCCCGGGATATCGTCGTGGCGTTCTTCTAACAAGCACCTGCGCTCGTGGGCGGTGCGGTATCTTTTGTGGCTGCCGGGTACAATTTGCAAGCAATAATCATCTACCAGGGCGAGATGCCACCTCAAACCTCTTTGGGGCCGATTTAAGATTTCCATTTCCACCTGATACGATCCGTCGCGTTCTTTACTCCCAAAATCCCGGTGCCAGCCAAAACCGTAATCCGCTTCATAGGGATTTGTGAAGATGAGGGCGCCTCCCAATTGCAATTGCGTGCCCAGGAAAGCGCGCGTGTATTTCATGATGGGTTCTGATATCAGATATTCGGCAAAAAGCGGTTCGTTCATCTCGGGGGCAAATAACCCGCGTATTGCCCAGGGTTCTCCGTCTTCTGAGCGGTGTGTGTACAAATCCACTTCGCCTGAACGCACCTTTTGTTTAGCGCGAATCGCAGCCTCTAACAAGGGTTTTAGCATATCGGGATTGACGGCGTCATTGACAATAAAAAACCCTTGCTTCCTGTACTGTCGTTTCTCGGTGTCGCAAAACATGATCGCCTCCTTTCATGTGTGGCGCAATATAGGTGTGTCGCGCGACAAATACAAAAAAAAAGCGCGGGGGTATTGCGCTATAGACGAAGCAGAAAACAGTGGCAGGTCAGTGTCATTGTGATATTTTAAGGGAGAATATAGCGTATTTTGGAAGCAAGCGATTGAAATGGAGGAAGACATGATTGGACCGCGGTTGAGTGATGAAGCGTTTTTTGAAGCGCTCGATTTGTCGCGTGGGGATATGAGGGCTGTAAAAAGGGCGGTAGAGGCGCGAGATTGGACAGGTGCTCGGCGTGCGTTTGCAGAACACGTTCGCACGCGGGAATATCCGCGATGGTTTTCGGATTGGCGAAATCGGTCAGAGCCACAAGATCGGGATGCCGAGGTCGAACTGGTGCGCGTGGGAGATCGCGCAATCAGGGATGTCGATCTCGAAAAGGCCGACCACATTGTGGCAAATACGCTGATGAGTTGCGATGTGGAAGAGGCATTTGGAGATGTGATCAATTGGGAATTGGATCCGATCAATTACCGGGAATGGACGTGGCAGTTGTCGCGCCATCCGTTTTGGGTCACGCTGGGGCAGGCGTATTGGAAAACGGGCGATGAAAAATATGCCAGGGCATTCAGGCGGCAGATGCGGCACTGGATTGAACATGTGCTGATGCCAGTGGGTGAGGATGGCAATACCTGGAAAGACGATGCAGAGATGGGTACGGCTCACACGAATTGCTGGCGCACGATTGAGTGTGGGATTCGGATGGGGCAGACATGGCCTGCGGCGTTTTACTATTTTCTTTCGTCCGAAACATTTGCTGATGACGATGTGTGTTTGATGGTGAAGAGTATGGTCGAACACGCGCGGCATCTCACGCTATGGCCGCGCGGTGGCAACTGGCAGACGATGCAGGCCAATGGGCAATATCACGTTGGGGCATTGTTTCCCGAGTTCAAAGAAGCCGCAAGCTGGCGCGAGATTGCCATGCAGTCGCTGTATGAGGAATTGGATGAGCAGGTTTATCCCGATGGCGCGCAGATTGAGTTGTCGAGTGGGTATCATCAGGTGAGTTTGCGAAATTTTGTGATGGCGCTCGCGATTGCGCGGTTGAATGATTTGTCTCTACCGGAGGATTATGTCGCAAAATTGGAGCGGATGTATCACTACAATCTGTATTTGGCTATGCCCAATTTGCGATTGCCCGCGCTCAATGACGGCGGTCAGACGGATATTGCGCCCTATATGCAGGGCGGGTTCAGGTTTTTTCCAGAACGGACGGATTTTCAATGGGCGGGTTGCGGACGTATGGAGGGAACAAAGCCACAAACTCTGTCTTGCGCTTTTCCCTATGCGGGGCATTTTGTCATGCGTTCGGGCTGGGAACCGGATGATCTCTATCTCTTTTTCGACGGCGGTCCGTTTGGCTATGGACATCAGCACGAAGATAAGCTGAATATCATGCTGTACGCACACGGTCGCGTGCATGTGGTGGATCCGGGGAATTATCCTTATGATTCGTCGCAGTGGCGCACTTATGTGCTGTCAACCCGCGCGCACAATACGGTGATGGTGGATGGGATGGAGCAGAATCAGCGCGGGAAGTCAAGAGAGGATTACGTGGTGTCCGAGCCGCTTCCGCATACGTGGATTTCAAATGAGAAATGCGATTATGCGTCGGCGAGTTACGATTTGGGATATGGACCTGAGAGGGATCAGACGGTTACACATACGCGGTCAATTTTGTTTGTGAAACCCGAGTTCTGGATTGTGACAGATATTCTCATGCCCTCGGATGAGGCGTCTCACACGTATGAAGCGATGTTTCATCTGGATGCGGATGATGCCGAGGTGCTGGAGAATGGGCGCGGTGTTATGACGAGAAACAGTGGGGGAGAGGGCAATCTGAGCATTTATGCCATTTCGACAAAGCCGATAGATGTGCGGATTGTAAGTGGACAGGAAGAACCGACTGTACAGGGGTGGATTCCCCGGGGGGGACCCTATCAGTGCGAACCGATACCAACGGCAATTTTCAAAGCAGAAGGCGATGGTCCCACGCTGATGTCATACATTTTATATCCCGTGAAAGTGGGGGAAGGATCTCCTGTAGCACATGTGGAATACATTCCCGCGGTGGGGGACAATGGGCGGGTTGCGATTGCAGGGCGGATTGCGTTGCGCGATGGCAGGGAGATTTATTTTGTGCAATCAGAAGCTGGCGAAGGGTGGATACGCGTTGCTGATGGAGAAACCGATGCCGAAGCTGGCGCGATGGAGTTGGTCGATGGATTTGTGAGTAAAATAGCTCTCGCAAATGGACAAACAGTGCGGGTATATGGGCAAGAACTTCGGGAAGGGCAGATCGTGTAAGTCTATAACTGTTTGATGTCGATGCCTCCGTTGAGGGTTTGGAGTTTTATGTTCGGACCATTTCCGCCATTGAGGTTGCCACGGAGAGACTTGCTAATGCGCCCGCCAACGCGCCCTTTGACTTCAATTGGAAATTCTGTATCAATATGGCCTATCGTACTTTTGGCTTGAATGTGACCTTGAAAGTCTGAGGGAAGGGACAGTTTCAACCCGCCGTTTACAGTTTCTGCACGAATGTCGTCCTGTATTTGCTCGGCAATTGCGATTTCAATGCTGCCGTTCACGGTTTCGGCTTTTATACCACCGATAATCTCAGTGAGATTGATTTTGCCGTTCACAGTTTCAACATCGATTGCGCCTCGCGTGCCATTGATTTTGATGCTGCCATTCACGGTTTCGCTTTTTACATTGCCCGTGGTTGGGGGAACAGAGATACTTCCGTTGACTGTCTCGAGGTCCAGGCGCACGTTTTGGGGGACTGTGATTGTATAGTTTACGCTTATATTCCAGTCCTTAAATAGGTTCCACTTGTTGTCGGGGCGTTTGGTGCGAATCTCGATACCGCTGTCTGTTTCTTCGATTTCGATGGTGGTGGTTTCGAGGAGTTCTTCGGCGCCTTCTTCATCGCTCGCTTTTGCCTTTTTTACAGTGCGGACAAAGACCTGATCGCTCGTCCAGGTTTTAAGCGTGATTCCGCCATTGCGGGCGTGTACAGAGAGCATTTTTCCAGGGGCAAAATCAAGGGTGTATTCGACGATTTCTTCGCGTTTTTCCGCGGCATTGATCGGGAGTGTGAATAATGCGGCAAGAAAACATATAAAAAGTTGGCGCGAGATCATGGCAAGTCTCCCTATAAGCTGTAGGTTGTGAAACGCAACAATGGGGTATGGGATTAGACTCGTTTTTATATTAAGGGTTTCGGATTTTTGGGATTGAAGTGAAACAATTTTATTGAATTTGTCCAGAGAAATGCACCAGTGGCTACGAGAGACTTTTCCCGAGAAATAGAGGTTAGCCGTCAGCGGCAGGTCGTGACGCCAAAAGCATTGATGGTTGGGGTTCTGGTCGTTGTTGCGGTGAATCTGCTGGCGCCATTTTCCGAGTGGATTGTGCGATCTACGCTGTTGACGACCAATTATTTTCCGCTGGGGTTGGCGGCGTTGTTCATTTTTGTGGTTGTGGTCTTGAACCCGGTTTTGAAGGGAGTGAAGCGCGAGGGGGGATTGACAGGGGATGAATTAGGCGTGGTTTATACGATGCTTTTGGCGGCGGTATCGGTGCCGACTTATGGGGTGACCGGTTATGTGATTTCCGTGTCAGCTTCGCCCTTTTATTTTGCGACAACTGAAAATGGTTGGGGCGAATTTATACACGACCATGTGCCCCTGTGGGTTGTGCCGGGAGGGGGGCGCGCAGTGGCGTGGTTTTTTGAGGGATTGCCGCCGGGCGCGAAGATCCCGTGGGAAGTGTGGATCATGCCGCTGTTCTGGTGGGGATCGGTGATTGTCGCAACACTGATGCTTTGCACTTGTCTCATTGCAGTATTTCGCAAGCAGTGGGTAGATAAAGAGCGGCTGAATTTTCCTCTGGTTGATGTGCCGCTGGCGATGATGGATGGCGCCGAAGATGGTCGGATTTTGCCAAAATTTATGCGTAGCCGATTGTTCTGGACCGGTTTTGCCATTGCCGCAGGCAAAATTGCGTGGAATGTGCCGGGTTATTTTTTTGAGGCATGGCCGAGTATTCCCGCTATTCGATTGAGTATTCCGGGCGGGCAGGTTTGGCCGGGTATTTCGACAAATTTCTCGTTGCCTCTGGTGGGGATTACGTATTTTGTCAATGTGGATGTGATTTTCAGTGTGTGGTTTTTCAATTTGTTTAATATGGCTGAGATTGCGCTGTTTAATCGCACGGGGTTTACCATTGGCACATCAGAGGTTTATTCGGTTAGTCCAGCGGCGTTGGGGTGGCAGGGATTTGGGGCGTTTGTGGCAATTGTGCTGGGCAGTATTTGGGTTGCGCGCGAACATTTGCGCGGGGTGTGGCGAACCGCGTTGGGACAAGACGATGGCGTTTCAGATGGCGATGAGATTATGGGATATCGCGCGGCGCTGATCGGGATTGCGCTCGGGGTTGTGTACATTTTTTTGTGGTTGACGCGCATCGGTATCCACCCCGGCGTGGCTTTGCTGCTTCTTTTTGCGGTTATTACGCTTTATTTGGGTCTGACGCGCATTGTCATTGAAGGCGGACTGGTTTTTGTGCGGGGGCCTCTCGTGCCGCAGGCTTATGCGATGCATCTCATTGGTCCGGCAGATTTGACGGGTTCAACGATGACAGGGCTGGGGCTGTCTTACGGGTGGGCGTGCGATCCCATCGCCACATTTATGCCTTTTGGCGCGAATGCCGCGCGCGTACACAGCGAGCGTCGTTTTCCGCGAGGCGTTTATCTCACCGCGGTTGGATTGGCACTGGGGATTAGTCTGGTCGTGTCTTTTTATTTTTCGCTCAAGCTGGCGTATGCTTCGGGTGCATACAATTTTGGCGAGTGGGTCTTTCGCCGCGGGGGGCAGGTGCCTTATGATACGGTTGTGGCAAAAATTAAGGCGGCAGAGACGCTCAAATTTGGTCATTTTGCGTTTTTGGGTATTGGTGCGCTTGTGACAGTGTTGCTGACGTATTTGCGCCATCGGTTCGCTTGGTGGCGCTTGCATCCTATCGGGTTTTCAATTGCTTCTGTGGGACAAGTGCGATGGACCCTGTTGTCGCTTTTTGCCGCCTGGGCGATTAAAACACTTTTGATTCGCTTTGGCGGTTTGATGCTGTACAACGGCGCAAAGCCCTTTTTTGTCGGTCTGGTTGTGGGGCACTTTTCCGGTGCTGGCGTGTCGTTTATTATCGATGCGCTGTGGTTTCGCGGACATGGACACAGTTTGTATTTTTGAATAGGAGATTTATGATGAATGTAATTTGTATTTGTCTGGATACATTTCGCGCCGATATTGTCGGGCCAAATCAGAAGCTGAGTTTTGTCGATACGCCGAATATGGATGCGTTTGCCGCTGAGTCCGTGGTGTTTGAGCGGGCTTTCGGGGAATGCCAGCCGACGCTGCAGACGCGGCGGGGTTTGTTTACGGGGCGGCGCACCTTTCCCTGGCGGTACAATTTTGACCGGCGCGGACACTGGCATCACGCGCCCGGTTGGCACAAAATTCCGCCAGAACAAGATACGCTCGCTGAAATTCTGGTGGCGAATGGGTATATGACCGGGTTGGTCGCCGATACGTATCACATGTTTAAGCCGACGATGAATTATACGCGCGGATTTGTGACGTATGATTTTATTCGCGGGCAGGAGAGCGACAACTGGCGGTTTGGCACGCGGGAATCGATTGAAGATTTGTTGCGCCCGCATGTGCGTGAACCGATCAACTGGGATCGGCATGTGGGTCTGATGCAATACATGTTCAATCAGAAGTTTCGGCAACGCGAAGAGGATTACAGTTGTGCGCGTGTGTTTCGGCGCGCGGCAGATTGGTTGAGCGAAAATGCACGCAATGCGCCGTTTTTCCTTTGGGTCGATTCTTTTGATCCGCACGAGCCATGGGATCCGCCGCAGGAATATGCAGATCGGTATATGCCCGATTGGGATGGGAAGGATTTTATTACACCTGGAGCTGGAAATGAAGGCGGTGGGGTGAGCGATTCGGAGAGAGAGCGTATCCAGGCGCTTTATTTTGGGGAGGTCACGCTGGTGGATCGCTGGGTGGGGCACTTGCTGGATCGGGTCGATGATCTGGGTTTGAAAGGCGATACGATTGTGATGTTGATGTCAGATCACGGCACGCAGGTACTGGATCACGGGCAATTTGGCAAAGGACCAGATCGCCTGCATCCGTATAATACGCGATTGAACTGGATGGTGCGACATCCCGATGTGTGCAAGCGCGTTTCGGGTTTTGTTCAGGCGCACGATTTGTTGCCCACTGTGTTGGGCTTGCTGGATATTCCTTGCCAGGCTGTGGATGGGACAGATGTGTGGCCGCTGGTGACGGGAGAGGTGGATGCTGTGCGGGATCACGTTGTGATTGGCTGGGCCAGTTTTTCAACCGGGCCAGCCACGGGCAGGGCATCGGTGCGCGATGATCAGTGGAATTATACGGTGAGTTTGAATGATGTGAACAATGAACAACTCTTTGACCTTGTTGCCGATCCCGATGAGGATACCAATGTAGTCGCGGATCATCCCGATGTGGTGGCTTTGCAAAGATCGCGCATCCAGGCGGTGATTCACCAGCCCCTGCCCGCCACATTTAACGAAGTGTGCGACAACGCGCCAGCACCGAGTGCTATGTTTGTGCAGGGGAGAAGAAGAATGGGTTAAACCACCACGGGATCGCTATTTTTTGCGGCTTGCCAGGTGCGCCAGTCGCTGAGGAAGCGTTCCAGACCGATGTCGGTTAGGGGATGTGCGAGTAACTTGCTCAATACATCGGGCGGGAGGGTCGCAACATCTGCGCCGGCAAGTGCGCATTCGACAACGTGTTTGGGCGAGCGCAAACTCGCGGCCAGCACCTGGGTTTTAAATCCATAATTGTCGTAAATCTGGCGGACTGTGCTGATCAATTCCATGCCGTCTTGTCCCAAATCATCCAGGCGGCCGATGAATGGGCTGATATAAGTCGCGCCTGCTTTGGCGGCCATCAGTGCCTGATTTGCAGAGAAGCAAAGGGTTACGTTTACGCGAATCCCTTCATCCGAACACGTTTTGATCGCTTTTAGACCATCTGGCGTAATCGGAATTTTCACCACTACCTGTTCGTGGATTGCAGCATTTCGACGCGCTTCGGTGATCATGCCTTCGGTGTCGGTGCTGACCACTTCGGCACTTACTGGTCCATCTACAATTCCGCAGATTGCGCGAATGATGTCTTCAAATTCACCTTCTTCCTGCGACATAAGAGAAGGGTTTGTCGTCACGCCATCCAGCACACCCATGGCCTGGGCTTCGCGGATTTCGTCTAAATTGGCTGTGTCGATAAAGAACTTCATGTGTGCCTCCTTTTTAAAATACGCGCTCGACCAAAAATGAACACATTTCTCTGAGTATTTCTCTCGATTCCGACGGGGGCAACTGGGCGAGGCGCGCTTCGGCAGATTCGGCGCGCGTTTGGCAAGCCTGTTGCGCTTTTTCGATTGCGCCATATCTTCCCATCAAGTCAATCACCCACTCGACGTCTTCTTGCGATGTTGCATCTCGATCTCGATCCAGAATTTCTCGCACTTTTTGATTTTCCTCTGGCGTACAGTGGTTGAGCAAATCGATGACCATCAAGGTGCGCTTGCCCTCGGCAATGTCCCCGCCGCGCTCTTTGCCATAACCCCCGGATGTGGTTGTGGGAGCTAATGTTGCATCGGTATCTTCAACGACGATATTGAGCAAATCATCGCGAATTTGAAATGCAACAGCTATGGCTTCGCCAAAATCGCCAATCGCCCGCTTCATGTCATTGCCAGCACCCGCAATAATCGCGCCCATAGTACAGGGACCGCGGCCGCTATACCATCCCGTTTTGCGCCGCAGCATGTCAACAAAATCGCGTACATCGGGAATGACTTCGGCATCAATCCAACCGATATCATAAGCCTGTCCTTCAAATGTTATTTGTGCGCCCTGGATCATTTCACTAAGCAAATCGAGCGTTGTTGTTTCCCCTAATATTTCGCGATTTGCCTGCAATATTTCAAACACTTTGGAATAAAGCGCGTCGCCCACGTTAATGCTCAGTGGGATCCCGTGTATCAGATGCAAACACGGTTTTCCGCGCCGCATCAAAGAGGCGTCCTCTATATCGTCGTGTACCAGGGCAAAGGACTGAAATAACTCAAAAGCAGCAGCCGTTCGCAACCCTACGTTGGGATCACCGCCAAATGCTTCAATGCCCAGCAGCACCAGTGCCGATCTGAACCGCTTGCCGCCGCGCTGGGGATAATCGCGCATAGGTGCGTACAAAAAATCCACTGGATCTTGATCTTTTGGCAAGAACTGATACATTTCCTCGTCGATACGAGGCACCCAGGCGTCCAAATAATTTTTTAATCGCGTTTCCATTTATCGCTTAAACTCCTTTACTTTTTTGCGAATTTTTGCCTCGACATTTGCCGATAGAGGCCGAACGGGAATTTTTTCATCGCTGTGAGTAGCAACATCACCTGCGATGGGTATTTCAAGACGCGGATGTTTGGGTATATAAGGTTCTTTTTCCAACATCGCATGTAACAAGACGAGGGCGGCTTCTTTGTCGGGAATCGTTCCTCTCGTATTGCCATCGTCGCCAGGCGGCAATGGCGCGCCCACACACGACGGACACCCCGCTTCACATTCGCATTCCGACACGACCATCCAGCAGGCTGTTATGACATCTTCGATCATCTCATAAGCTTTTTCCGAAAAACCAATGCCTCCCGGATGCCGGTCATATACAAATGCGGTTGGTCGCCCCGTATTGGAGCTATCTACTGTGGTGCCAATATCCATGACATCGCACATTGCAAACAGTGGTAGCACTTCTCCCGTTACATTGGCGATGCCTTTGAGTCCTTCAGATGGCACGCGGTCGTGTCGGCGACACTGGTTTAGCCCTTCCTGGGGCGGTACGACCCAGCAGGCGGCTGTATCGAGCTTGCGCTCGGGCAAATCGAGATTTTCCCAGCCAATGCTATCGCGATCTTCGAATTTTACTTTTTTGAACATCGTTACTATTGACGAGACTGAGACGTCGCCAAAATATACGTCACTGACGCGCCATGTGCCCGATATTTCGGTATCATTTACGACAATACTCGTCTCGTCAACTGCCTGGGTATAATAATCCAGTGCTTTTTGACTTACCCGCGCAATTTTGCGCTCTGTGTCAAGTTGATCGACAAAGTACGTCTGTCCATTGTGCAAATATACAGCGTGTGTATGTATCTGAAAAAACGCGCTGGTTTCATCCAGGGAACCGATCACCAGCGGGTCGCCTTCTGTCTCGTCGATAATAGTATAAGTCAGATCGCTGATATTGCGTAGCCCAACTTCTGCTGCGGGATATCCCGATTGGCTGTAAAACCACTGTCCATTGAGCTGGCGCGCCATGCCTTCATCTGATAGGATCTCGAGCAGCGCACCTGTAAATTCTCCCATTACTTCGCCTTCTCCGCCCCGCACGGGCAATTCGCGCAAAGCACATCGCAGATGTCCCACGACGAGATGCGGATTGTTGGGATCAATGGTCGCGTGTTCGGGCGATTGTCCGAAAAAGTAAGCCGGATCGCGCATCAAAAATTGATCGATGGGGGCGTTGTGTGCCACAAAGACCACCAGGGATTCCTCGGACTGCCGTCCAGCACGCCCAGCTTGCTGCCACATGCTGGAAATACTGCCCGGATATCCCACAATTAACGCGGCATCCAGCTCTCCAATATCAATGCCCAATTCCAGGGCGTTGGTACTCACCACGCCGAGTAGCTCACCTTCAAATAATTGTCGCTCAATTTCTCGCCGTTCTGCGGGCAAATATCCGCCGCGATAAGCCCGAACTGCGCCTGCTAACCGCTGGCTTACCAGTGATAGATCCTCTTGCACATAGCGATAGATCACTTCTGCGGATGTGCGTGCTCTAACAAAGGCAATGGTCTGCACCCTGTTGTGGATGAGTTTGCCGAGTAACCAACGCGCTTCGGTATTTGAACTGCGTCGATCACTCGTGGTGCCTTCCAGAAAAGGCGGGTTCCAGAACGCAAAATGGCGTTTGCCTCTCGGGGAGCCATCCCGGTCAATCAGGCACATCGGCTGTCCGGTCAGTGCTTCGGCGTGTTCTTTGGGATTTGCTATGGTCGCCGAGCAACACACGAATTGCGGGGGCGTGCCATAGTGCGCGCAAATTCGCATCAGGCGGCGCAATACATTGGCTACATGCGAGCCAAAGACGCCCCGGTAAGTGTGTATTTCGTCGAGTACCACATAGCGCAAATTCTGAAAAAAACGCGCCCAGCGCGGGTGGTTGGGCAATACGCCCTGATGCAACATATCGGGATTGCTCAAGATCACCCGTCCCTCTTCGCGCAGTGTTTTGCGCTGGTTGGACGGCGTATCCCCATCGTAAGTACCCAGAGAAAATTTCAATTTTTCGTTTAATTCGCCAAACCGCGCCAGTCCTCGCGCCTGATCCTGTGCCAGGGCTTTGGTCGGGAAGAGATAGAGCGCGGTTGCCTGTGGGTCGGATAACAGTGCTTCCAGTGTGGGTATTTGATAACACAGGGTTTTTCCACTCGCCGTTGCCGTTACGACTACTACGTCTTCCTGACGCCTTAGTGCGGCCAGCGCATCGGCCTGATGCGTATAGAGCCGATCAATGTCTTGCTGTTTCAAGGCGTCGGAGATTGCGGGATGCAGCGCGCAGTCATCAGCGACGAATGTAGCTTCTTGCGCGGGTATGGTTTCTATATGGGCTACCTGACCGACATACCCATAGTCGCGGCGAACATGAGCGATAAATTGATCAAAATTCATCATGCGGGAAGGGCTTTTGAATTCCAACGGGAGAGAGAAAGAAAGTGAAAAATAAAGAGGGAGGTGCGATAGCTATAGAAATATAGATGGAAGGTGAAAATGGGTCAACTTAAAAGAGGCGAACAGGAGGCGGGATTTACGTATTAGAGTAGGGATTTTTAGAAGGTGTGCCTGACAGTGTGCGAGGGTGAGTGCCAACAACTACAGACTATGGGAGAGGCGCATGTATAAATACCTGCCCAGGAAGTCGTAGGTATTGGCATCGGAAGTGCCGAGGAAACCATTGTATATCACTGCTGGTGCCCGATTGAGGATGTTGTTTATTCCGATTGTGAGTACGGAGGTCCCCAGTTGATATGACCCATGCATACTAAAGATACTATTGGGACTGACTTTGCGACTCGGTGGTGTTTCTGTCACATCCGGCCGGTACTTGCCCTTGCAGTCACCATCCTCGCATTCCTCGAATCCGCCGATGTATCGCCATGTCAGCCCAATGGAAGAACGGTGCTTCTCTACGCCAACTGAAGCGGCGTGACGCCAGCCTGGGAACACGCCCAGGTCGTAGTAGCCCTTGCCTTTAACTAATTCGGGACCGTTGGCGGAAGGCAAGATTTGATCGTAATTTACGAGCAGGTTGCTCTCGATTTGCGCCGAGACAATGCCCAGGGGTGAGTCAGTAGCGTAATGGAGTCCGATATCCATGCCGCTGGTTTCGGTTTCGCCAACGTTGGTGTTGGGCGATGAGATGTAATTAATCAGCCCGGTGTTTGGATCGCGCACGACTTGATCACAGTTGGATGGCGTGTCCTGCGAGTAGCAGTTACTCAAGATGAGGCTGGCGGGTAACGCGCCGATCTCACTCGTGATCGCGGTGGTATAGTAATCCACGGTTATATCGAATCCATCCAGAAAGCCCGGCTGATAGACCAGACCTGCTGTGAGCATTGTGGCCTTTTCTGGATCCAGATCCGTGCTGCCACTGAACTGGGCTCGCAGTTGTGCCCGTGAATCCTCAAAGTCAGATGGGATGCCCTGAGCCGCGCAATTTCGCATTTGCTGAGCCGTCAACGTCCGGGCATTGCCCGCTTCATCGACTGTACTACAGGGATCGCTGACCAGCGGGAAGCCATCGCTGTTGCCGAGGAACATTTCGGCGATGCTGGGGGCGCGAAAAGCATTGGAGTATGTGGCACGAAATGCCAGCCCTTGAGGCAATTCGAGGCGAGTACCCGCTTTATAAGTAGAGCCGTAGCCGAACGAATCGTAGTGGAAAGTGCGCCCTGCGGCTATTAAATCGAGGCCGACTTCTCCCGCTTTGTAGAGAGGTAAATGGGCTTCGGCATACAAAGCCTTGACCGAGTACGCACCATCGGTGGGAGCCTCGTCACTGCCGGTAGTATTTCCCGATGCGGTTATGGGGTCGGGAAGATAGGCCCCCGCTTCCCAGCGTGAAGATAGGCCTGCGGCTATGACCAGTGGACCGGCCGGGAGTTGTGCGATCTCACCGGTCAGGTTCCACTGTAGGATTTGCTGTTGAGAGTAGCCTCTGGCGATACCGGTATATTGGATGTAATCTAACATTTCCTGGGTGATTGTGCCAGCACCGTGGAGTATATCCAGTTGCACGCAGTCGCCGGTGCAATCCTCGTCAGGTCCCAGTGCCCGTACGAGATTGCTGATTATAAATCGGCCCTCGTTGACGCTGGTGCCCTCGCTGCGTCCATAGGAAAAGGACAGATCAGCGTCAAAGCCCATAAACTGATGGTCCAAACCCAAAACGATGCGATAGGTATCGATATCCTGGAGATAGTTGCGATTGCCTGCTTCGAGAAAACGTCGCCGGACATCGATAAAATCGCGGCCAAATTCGTTGTAACGGTTGGTGGCAGATACTACGATGCCGTCGCTGATGGTGAACAAGGGCGTTGGGGCCAGCTTCTGGTCGGATTGTCGATTGGTGTACGATACTTCGAAGAAGGTTTTCGCATTTTTTGTGAACTCGTAAGCGCCGCTGAGAAAGGAGTTGTAGCGCGTTTGTGGGGTGTAGAGGTAATTCTCCGGTTGATAATTGTACGTATCACCGCTCCCATCCGAGGAGATTCCCGCCCAATTGAAGGGGCGCCAGCCTGTATTTGGATCGCGGTGGTAATCACCGGCGTCCTCGCCAGCCGCCGCAACGACTGCCTGCCAGGCTTCGTTGCCCTCAGTACCCAGGCGGTCGATGATGTGGCCTTCCGGGGTGGCCGAACTGCCATTTTTGTTATAGGTGCCGTCGTTTTTTCCCCAGTCGTAGTTTTTGTCCGATACGCTGAAACTGCGGTCGCCAGTCCAGACGGGCTTTCGGTTGTGGTAACCTGCCGAAAATAATATGTGGCCTTTTTCGCTTTGCAATCCGGCGGTTATGCTGAGATCGCGGACTTCGCCATCGCCTGTGCCCGAAATCCCTTCATAATAATCTATCTCTACCCCTTCCATATCCGACCGGGTGATGATATTGACGACCCCCCCAATGGCGTCCGATCCATATATGGCTGAGGCTCCATCCTTGAGTACTTCGACGCGTTCGATGACCGAAGCGGGAATAGAATTCAGATCAACGGATGAATTTGCGCCTGTTCCACCCGGCACGAAACGACGCCCGTTGACCAATACCAGGGTGCGATTAGAGCCGAGTCCGCGCAGACTAATTCTGGTAGAGCCATCGCCGCCGTTGTTGGACTGAGTATTGGTTGCATTGGACTGTACTGTGAGTGTTTGTAGCACATCGCCAATGGAAGTCAATCCCCGCGCTTTGATTTCGTCACTGGATAGGACGACGACTGGCGCAGGCGAAAGGCTTTCCGCACTTTTGATGCGGGAACCGGTTACGACAATCTCTTCAAATTCGTAGATTTTCGGCTCGTCGGGCGATTCTTCAATATTTTCTGCGAATACAGGTGTAATAAATACGATGGCGATTATTTGCCAGATTATGTGCTTTACACGCATCCATACCTCGCGATTGGAGAATGACAATTTTTTAGCCACTGCACGCATACGCATCAAATACAATTTTTAAATCGCGTTTTGCGCGTGCAAAATCCGAATACGGCTGACGCGAACGGTTTTGAAGACAGGACAAAAAATCAGCCGTCATCGCGCGATAGCCCATCAAATCTTTCAGCCCCGGCCAAAGAATCCGAAAGCCTTTCTGAGGTTTGCGAATATAAATGCCGTTGCTTTCAAAAACAATGCGTCCGTGTGACCCTTCGATATAAGAATGCTGAAAGACACCTTTTGTCAAACTGGGTGTTTGCCACGAGTAATGCAATTCGGCAATTGCGCCAGTGGGATAGACCATTCTCACGACAGATTCGCGCTCTGGCGTACTGCCGGAATTGCCTGGAAATATTGCTTCGACCTGTTCGGGCACCGCATCGAATAGATCTGAAATCAGGGCGATAAAATGAATGCCGCCTTCCAGCAGAGCACCATGAGCACTTTTCCAACCCTGCGCCTGCTGCGTTGTGAGCTTTTTTACTGAGACCGAACGCATTTCGCCAATATCGCCCTGGGCGACCATGTGCTTGATGTACGATAGCGAGGGTTTGTAATAATAATTCTCGGCGATCATCAATAGAGGGGTCTCGACCCGTTCCAGCGCGGTCTCGATCTCGACAATTTCCTCTGGCGAGATGCACATCGGTTTTTCGACGAGTACAGCCTTACTGGCTTCTAATAGTGCGATTACCTGGTCTTTGTGATGCTCTGGCGGGGAAGCGATTACTACGGCATCCACATCGCTTTCCAATAGGGCGTTCAGGTCGTCAAAGATGCCCTCGCCCTTAAATTTGAGATTGAACTTGTACGCGCTTACCCGAGACCTACTGCAAAAATACAACATCGCCCGCCATTGCAAATTTTTCGCATGAAGCGCGCCGATATTCCCACACCCCAGGATGCAGATACGAGGCTTTTTATACGTTAGATGATCCATTAACGTTTATACCTGTTGACCAAGGCAGTAGCACAACCCATCCGGTGCGATGACGAAGAATATGCGGAAGGATTTATCGCCGTGTTGGTCAATCCGATAATCAGGGTCGTCATTTTGCAATCCATTATTCTTCAATTCGTTGAAGGCGGTTTCGACATCAACCACTTCAAAAAAACACCCCTCTTGAGTCGGGTCGCCACCATTTTCTGCCAGGCCGATCTGGATATCGTCTCTTGCGAGTATAGCGGACTTACAGGGCGCGTCCTTCCGAGATACGACCCGAAATCCCATGACTGTCTCGTAAAAGGGAATGGCTTCTTCCAGGTTCTCAACTGGAAGGTTCAGGGCATCTTGCAGGTAGGGCGAGGCTGTTTTAAATATAGATTTAGTTTTCACGCTTATCTCCTTAGTTGAGATATATTGCAAATGGGTGACGGTTCATTCCTTCTTCTGGGCTGTGGTTCGGGCGGTCCCTTCCGCAGGCACATCCATACGCACATCCAGCACGGTATATCTCTCATCGTCGCTGGTGACCATCGTTTCCAGACGCCCGCCATCCACCGCGTACGCTCCTGCTGGTAGCACGAATGTCACCCGGCAATCGGGAAATGCGTCTGCAAGAATATTGGTCACTTTGGCTGTCACTCTGTCGTGTATCCCGTCGTTACCCGGATCGTATGTCACGCTAAGTGGCGGTGGCCCCGCTCGATCAAAAGGAATGGGAGCAATAGCATCTCCTCGATAGGTCGTTGATGCCACCTGGCCGTTTTTAAACCGCACCACCCGAAAACTGCTGCTATTGCTTTTGCCTACCCGCGTGGTGGGTGTGGCTCCAATGGTCATCACCTTTTCCCCGGGGCCATGCGCGTCGTGGATCAGCTTTACCTTATGCCTATCCAGAAATGCCTCTACCGGCGCATTGTGCTCGAATGCGTTGATTATCTTGACCTTAGCCTTCGCCCGCGAGGATAGAAGCGCATTGGCTTGCGATAGATCCACATGCCAGGGATGCCCGAAATTCAGGATGCATAGGTCTGGGCCATAATCGATGATTCCTACCTGATCTCCATACCACTTCTCGTGTCCATAAAATTGGTGATTGCCGAATGTAATCGCATAGGGCATCTCCAGTACCAGATGTGATCCCGAGATATATGCCGGGTTCACCGCATTGCTAATCAGGACCATATCCGGTGCGATCAGGTTGGCGACTTCGGCCAGTTGTCTCTCGTATTCCGCCTGGTACTGTCCCTGCGTGTCCAGGTGTCCAAACGTCATAAATACAGGATCTTTCGGATAGTCTCGAACGACGTACACGCCTCTGGGAGACTGTCGCGTGAAATCTCCCCGCGAGCCGGACACCCTGATCGATAGATCGTATAATCCCGGTGGTATGTCTTGGGGGAGACTTATCGTGCCTTCCCGATCATAATAAAACTTCGCGCTCGGATCTTCCTCAAATGCTACTGTGCGTGAGATCGTGGCTGGTCCAATCCGACGCGACAACTTCACTTGTCCTATCGTGTGATCGTAGGCGCCCAACCGCACCCGAAAAGATTCACCGGGCCGACGGATGGCCGGGTGCCCCAGAACTGGGAATCGGACGCCTTGTGGCCTGGTCTCCAGATTTCGGTGTAGATATACTGGTGGCAGGCGCGTTTCTTTTCCTTTTTGAATCGCGATTTCTTCAATTCTTTGGGACTCCCATCCGTACGCAATCAATTCCAGTGAATATCCCTTTCCTGAGGGTAGGCCAGTCAGACGACACGCCCCCGATAGCCAGTTCCGCACCAGCGTGTTCCGCACTATTTGACCACCCTGGCGTATTACCGCTCGTGCATCTACGAAGAATCCATTTTCCTCGCCGTTGAGTACAAATGACAGCTCTCCAGAATGCTCCGCCAGGACTCGAAATCCAGATATACGGCAGCCCATCTCGCTCCTGTTCTGACGATGCTCAACGCGTACCCGGTGTTTCCCTTGTGTCAGTCCCCTCGCCAGTACCACCTCTCGTGCTTCGTTACCCGGATACAAGATGCGCGGACTCCCATCATCCACTGTCACAATTAGCTTTCCCAGGGACGGTCTCCCGTAGGCCGACACGGCGTGCTGGCCCAGACCAAGTGCCACTCCTGTACCGGTAAATTCAAACGTCAAGGCAGCGCCATTATCCTCCGTCTCCAGACAGGCTGTCTCGGCATACCGAAACAGGCTCTCCCACCACGTACCTGATTGCAGCACACGGGCTGTATCCAGGGCTGATACCCACTCCTTACTCATTGGTGTTCATCCCTCTTTTAGACGCGCACTTCTCTCGCAACAATATCCAGGTCCCATTTCTGCCAGTAATATTTCACCGGGTCGCTCTCGTCCCATTTTTTGTACACATCTTCCCAGGTCAGCCAATTCATGTGCGGCTGTAGTGAATCATCTCGAACTGGATGGCTTCGCGGTTGATATCGGTAATCAGCCGAAATCCGCAGACGGTCTGCCGACTCGTTATCGCGTCCCTGATGAATGGTCAGACTGTGTAGAATAATCACGTCGCCGCACATATAGTCGCCGCCGATCCAGACGGAATCCTCTTCGACGGGAACCTGACGGCCACCTGGTCCCACGCCTTCGAATGTTTCCAGTTTTCCGCGTCGGTGCGAGCCTCGGGCGACGGCAAGTCCACCGAGTTCTTCTGGACATTCACCACAGGGAATCCATGCGGTCCAGGTTTCATCCGATCCTCCGATGAAGTAATTGTCCTGGTGCGGAGGCGTCGAATGGGTATCTGTATCGGGAAAGACAAGGCGGCAGATGTTTCGGCTGTGTGGTAGTACCTGTTCGCCGAATAGAACTTCAAATGCCCGAATCAGAGGGGCTTCGAGTGCCAGTGCGTGAAAGTCTCGAATTTTCAGTACATCATCATAAAATGCCTGCCAGCGCGGGTCTTTGCTCTCGACGACCTGCATGTCGGGATTTGCAATGCCCTCTGTCACTTCAGAGCCATCCATCAGCCACCCGTGATCCCGACAGACGCTGAGGATCTGATGTCGAACCTCGATTACACGTTCCGGATCGAGCAGGTTGCGAAAGAACAGATACCCATTTTCTTTTGCCTGTCGTCGGAGCGCCTCAGGATTCTGCAACAAATCCGTCGCGTCCTCAAGCGCTTCAATCTGTTTCATTTCAATCATCGCCATTATGACGGTCTCCTTTTTCTGAATGAGTCAGGACCCGTGCCAGGGATCCAACTCTTGAATTTCGTCTGGTTCAGGCATAGATGGGAATTGGACAGCTTTTATGGTTTTACGGCCTTCAAGTATCGCTTTGCACAGGCGGTGGCCGCCATCCATGAGTGAGCCATCTACATTTAGAATGATAGGATATTTCAGAGATGCCGTGTTAATTTTTTTACAATGCCGCGCGATCTCTCTGAGGGTAGGTTTCTTTTGCCCAAACCAGCAGTCTTCGTCTAACTCTTTGATTGATGATATGTCGATTTCAAATGGAGGAAGATCTCTGGACTGCATCCAGAGTTTTTCAGTGTACCACACAAGCCGTTTGCCATCGCGTATTGTACTGTGTTTCTGTGGCACGATTCCTCCTTTCGATTTCAGACCATATTCAGGCTGTATCGGATTTCTCTGCGTTCGACCCCTGCAAGGGGTTCTACTTTTTGCGCACCATCCGCGCTGAATCCGAATTTTCGATAAAAGGAAATCGCCCTCTGGTTGGTCTCAAGAAGCCAAATTTTTACCATTGAGCAATTCATATCGCGAAGGGCCGTAAGAGATGCCTCCATCAGCTTTCGGCCAATGCCGCGATCCCAGAATTCTTCAAGGGCATAAATTGCATAGACTTCGCCAACAGCATTTTTATCCAGTCCTTCATCTCGTACGGGGCCAAAGCTGATGAAAGCAACGATCCTTTGCTCTGTTTCGGCTACAAGTACTTTGTTGGAGGGACTATTGAGGGTCAGGTGCCATTGTTTCTCCCTCTGGTCAACAGACAAATTATCGAGAAAGTTGTCGGGCAATTGCCCTCTGTACGCAGCCTGCCATGATCGAACGTGGACTTCGGCCAGGCTTCTGGCATCGTTTTTGGAAGGTTCTCTGATTAGGTACATTGTCATGGTTGGAGATATCCTTATATGGCTTGCATAGTATCCAAGCGGTTCATCTTTGCAGTTTCGATTGGCAAGGCGATGTAGCCCCAAGAGGCACCCTCATTGTGACTGGCGAGTAAGAACTCGGGGCCCCATTGATGCCTTTGCCTCCTCGAAGTGGCGGATCGCGCTTTCGAACTTGTCACGGCAACCGGTATTGCAGAACCCGACGACTTGGCCGTCATACTCGGCTAGCGAGTCAGCTTGTACCGGCTTGCCTGACCAGGGGCAGGTCTTATTGATGCAATCGGCAATGTCGAGAGCAGACATCTTATCTCCTGTAGATTCATGATTGTATTAGTACCTCAACGTAGAAAATGGATTATAAGAATTCTTTTTTAAATTGTACGCTGTAACACACTATACGTTTCTGTGTCCACGACGATAATTCCTTCTTTTATTTCGTTAATCTGATCCAGCAATATTCCTTCTCTGTTCCACACCGATGTTCTGCCTGCACATTTCAGGCCATCAGACAGTCCAATACAATTAGACATCACCACAGTCATTGAGTATTCAAGGGCAATTTGGCCTAGTCTCTCGAGTGTTTTCTCAATTTGACTAACAGATTTCGCGACGCTCGCAATATAAATATCTGCCCCATTCTTGTATGCGTTGGCAGCATGTTCCGGCACAGATAATTCATAACAAATTGCCAGTGCAGCGCACGGATCTTCGCCTATCAGGCCCCCAGAAGGCTGACCGCGGACGAAAAATTTTTCTTCGTCAGGGTGAAGATGCATTTTGGAATATAGCTCCCTCGCCTTGAATGGTTGAAAAATCATCAAGCTGATACATACACCGCTATCATTTTTAGTGGGCACTCCAATCCCAATAGTAACCTGTTGGGTGTCACTGATGATCTGGAAGATATCGAACCGATGATCGTTTTGATTCGTCGCTAAGTCGTCCGCGAGTGTGGGTTCATAACCTGTTATGGACAACTCAGGAAAAACAACGATTTCGGCACCGTTGGAAACGGCAAGATCAACTAACCTGCGATGGACAACGATATTGCGCTGAATATCACCTGTTATGGGTCTTGTCTGTGCTACGCAAACCTTCATTTAGATTTCCTCTAGCTTGCCACCTTGAGAATGTCCTACGATATAGGAAATTTGCCAATAAAAAAATAAAAAATAGTTTTATTCGGACTGTTTTTGAAGGAAAATAGCTATGGCTTACAACGTTTTTGGAATCCAAGAACCTGCGAAGCCAGTCCCGACGAATAGATTACTTATAACTTAATGTTTCCTTCATTCTTTGAGCGCGTCTCTTACGGCTCTGGCGAGTCCAGGGTACTTCAGCAGGGTGCTCAAGCGAGAGATAACGAGATTGCCGTTGCCGTATTTCAGGGCGATTTCTATCTCCCTGATAAGGCGTTCGGGTGTGCGTACGAAGCCAGGCAGATCGTGAATGCCGATGAAGGGGACAAAACGGTTGATCTCTGGATTTTCCAGGCGCTTCATTTCGGTGGCTTCCATTTCAACGCGTTCGAGTCGCCATTCGGGGGGATAGAACCAGGAGATGGTCTGTGTGCAATAGTCGAGTTTGTATTTGGCGCCAATGTACTCGTCGGGAAGGAAGTGCGGCCAGACGTGGTTGGTGACGATGGTGTTGGGATCTATGGATTTAGCGTGGTCGTAGAGGAGGCGGTGAACGTCAACGAGAGTTTGTGTGGAGACTTTGGCCATGATTTCTATGTCGGACAGGTCGGGGTTTTGCGCGCTCGCTTCTTTACGGAGGATTTTACAGCGGTCACAGAAACAGGCGTAGTAGTTGACAAAGCCAAAGCCGTCAAGGGCGATCCCGTCGGCGATGTCGAGGGCGCGCTCAACCCGCTTCTTGAGTTCGGCTTGCGATTCCGGATGCTCAAAACAGAGGGCTGTTCTCGGTAAGATAAGCGATTGCCAGCGGTAGCTCTCTCCATGCGGTGGTTGTCCGGCGATGACGTCCGAGACTTTGTATTCGAATTCGCGCATTTTCTGAAGGCAATGCGGATGGGCATTTTCAAAGTCGTCGTCAGAATAGGGGAAGACAGTGGCGATGATCTGGATGTCTCGTTTATGGGCTTGCGCCACCATTTCGGGGGTGGCGCTATTGGTAATAAGCATGTTGCAGCCAAGGTCAGCCACAAAATCGACGGCTTGTTCGCGTTCGGTGTCGGTTCTAAGACGATCGATGGCCCAGACGGCTTTCATAGAGAGGCGTCCTTTCTGGGGTTGGGCAACGGTCATCATCTGGTTCTGTCAGGTAATATCTCCCAGGTATATGGGAGGTGCCTCGGGTTCAGAGCCAAGATAATCGAGTAAGGGCTTAGGATAGAATCTCAGTTTCTTGAGCTCACTAATGCTCATCCATTTCACACCAACCTGGATTGAATCTCCATCTGGGGCTTCGGCGGCATTATATCTTTCATCAACGGAACATCGGAAGATGAAGTCAATTAGATGGACACCCTTCGTCCGAGAACCCTCGTGATTGTCAGTGATATATTCTCGAACAAAGTTTAAACCTTCAACTGTGACGTCAGCACCTATTTCCTCTTGACATTCCCGCTTGAGAGCATCTATAAGTGTCTCTTTCCCAGGTTCCATGCCTCCCCCTGGCAGAATGTACCAAAGACCTTTGTCATCGATATTCTCGGTAACGAGAATTTGGTCGCCTCTCTGGATCAGGGCCTTGGCTGCATTTCGCAAGTTCATAATAGATACCTCAAGCGAATCTCACGCTACTCATCTCAGATCACTTTCTCCCAACACGTATTTGATCTGTACGTTCCCATCTTTATCGACGATTTTCATGTTTAGCTCGCGGTTGCCTTTGGGGCCTGAGAAACGGAGTAGCCCGAAGTTGAAACCGGGATAGACGGTTGCGATACTCTGTGGGTTTCCGCGCCAGCCCGAGCGGGGTCTCTGGACGATTGGGTCTGTCCTGACGGCGGCGTTGGAACTGAGCAATTCAAAGAGGGGATAGGTGTCCTGTCCCTCGCGATAGAGGCGGTTGAGCGTCCCAACGTGCCAATCGCCTGCGATGAAGACGACACCGGTGATGTTTTCGGCGAACATCCATTTCAGGAAGTCGTCCCGCTCTGTACCAAAATTGTCCCAGCGCTCGCCGCGCCCCGTGAAGTCAACGACCATGCTATTTCCATTGGCGATTACTTTGAACGTCGCTGTACTCGCCTTCAGGGATGCTTTCAGCCAGTCGATCTGCCCTTGTCCGAACATGGTCTTGCGGTCTTCTGCTTCGTTCGGGTCCCTATGATAGCGGTCGTCGAGCATGAAGAACTCGACATCGGAAATTCGAAACTTGTGAAAGATTCCCTTTGTCTGGGCAGTGCCTCCGCCCGAGTTCGGCCAATACCGTCGATACAGTTCCAGGGTCTCTTCCCGGTAGGAGAATGTACGATCGGAGTTGTTGGGGCCATAGTCGTGGTCGTCCCAGATTCCATAGCTGGGCGTCGTTGCCATGAGTGCTCTGATCTCCGGTACATGTCGCACTTCGCGATGGTATCCCGACATTGCATAGCGGACTGGATTCGGGTCCTCCCCATAGTGGCTGGATCGTCCCGGCATGTAGTTGATGTCGCCAATAAAGAAAAATGCGTTTGGGCGGTGCTGCAAGACTTCTGCAAATGCAGGTTGCATGGGCTGTGTAGCCGGGTTCAAGCAGGATCCGAATCCCACGGAGAAATCAGCGACGTAGGTTGAATCATTCTGTCGCGGTTGCATCGCGGGCATTGTGCGGAATACCTGGGGGACAAGTGCTCTTATCTGTTTCCCATTTACCGAAATCGCGTAGTGAACCCTCGCGTTCTGCACAAGTCCGTTCAGTGTCACCGTGCCAGTGTGGGGATAGCTTTCTGAGGTCATCGTCTCGACTGCTGCACGGGTGATCGTCATTGCTCTGCCCGTTTGTGTCCAGTAATCTACTGTGACCTTCGCTGGCGCGTCTGTCTCAACCCAGATTATCGCCGATGATGTCGTTGTGTGGCTTATCATTGGGCCTGCAAGTAGCTCTGCAGCCATCATCCGCGATGGAATGAGCATCAGTACTGTTAAGATCAAAATTCTCATCCTTCCTCCTCTTTTGTAAAGGTTTTGATTGTCTTTGCCAGTTCTTCAGATCGCTGAGAGCCAATCAATAATCGCTTTCCATTGTTTAGCTCCAATTGTACGCCGCGATCTCCACTCACATTATAAGCCATTCCTTTAGTTCCATACCGAATCCCCCATCCGCCATATTCTTTGATTGGGCTGTACTGTCTGGCATCACATTTTGCAATTTCTGAGAATGGGATTACCTCTCTCTTTAGCGGAAAGAATCGGATGTGAATGGCGTCATTTTTGACTTCAGTTACCATCTTTATCAAAAGCATAAACACCGGTACTAATACCAGAGCCAGAGCAATGGCACCAAAAATGAGCATATTGGTGCCAGACATTGGCCAGTTCCGAAATATCTTGAATCCTATATAGATCAAAGCTGAGATGCAAGGTACAAGTATAAGGGCCAATAGCCAGCCCTGTCTAAATTGCTGAATTTCGATGAAATTTGAGTTGTGCATTTATGACTCCCAGGGAATGGGTACATCTATCTCTGTGGCAATGTGTTGCAACATGTCGAGATGTTCTTCGGTCAGCGGGATACCGCTTTGCTCGCGTGTTTGTTCGCGTTGCCATTCCAAACTGCCGGGAACTTCGGCGCTCGACAAGCCCGGCATGGGGTTCAGTGACCGGCTTTCGCGCAAAATGCGAGAGATTTCTGCCTTATAAGCCTCCAAGTCTCCCAGTTGAGCCACATCTATCGCCACAATCATAAATCCCCGCGTGGCGCTTGAAAATTTTGGTCTGTGCGATTCAGGTGTTGCTGTGCCTGCTAAAATACCCGCCAGGAACCACGATGTAAATCGCATGCCCAAACTTTTAAAAATAAAATCCGGGAATGTCTGCAATGCCTCGGCGAGTTTGCTGCGGTCTTTCAACATGTTTGCGTTCATGTCCAGTACAAAAGGCGGGCCTTCTGCCGTTGGTATGCCAAAACACATCGGGGGGGCAGACATCGCATCCCATACCGTTGCATCGGGGCGCGTCGGTTTTTCCCAGGCGATTCCCCCTGATACGCAAAAGGTCGCCAAATCGCGTGTTAGTGCCAGCCGTGCGTAGATCCCCGCGCTGCCCACATGGCCGTGATTGCGCGTGTTCGCAACGGCAATGTCATTTGTTTTCGCCTTTTCAATAACCGCCTCTGTTGCCCGCGTTGCCACGAGGTAACCCGCACCGCCATCGCCATCAAAAATCGCCATTGAAGGGGCATCCATGATCTGGGCAATTTCGGGCTGTGGGTTAATGCGCCCTTCTCGAAACTCAGCCACATACCGCCTCAACTGTCGCGTGCCGTGTGAGGCCACCCCGCGCAAATCCACATCTACAAGATAGCGCGCGATCAACGCGGCATCGCCATCTGGCAAACCGACTTTGTGCAATGCTGCGGTAGCAAAGTCGCGCAACAGATCGGGCATGATGCGCCTGGCGTCTTCGGGGATATAAACGGGCATGAAGTCTCCTGCGAGGTGGAATTACTGTTCCGTCCAACTGGCGATGAAGTCCGCCGTGCTGTAGTCCGAGGGCATTTCGTTGAAATAGTGCTTCATAGGGATGGACTGAAAGCCCGGCACAAAGTGTTCTTCGTCCGATTGAAGCAGTGCTTCGAGTGGGCTGAAGCGATCCCAGAGCAAGCGGGCTTCGCCAGAGGTGAATCGTTCGGCGAATTTCGATCCCCAGTTGAGCGTGATGGGATGTGTTCCCAGAAGGCGACGCTGGAGGTCTTCGGCGATGCCCTGAAGTGGGGGATCTTTTCGCAGTCGAATCGCAAGTGCCGCTTTGCAGAGGAATACGGTTGACAGAATTCTACCTTTTTCGGCCCGCCACGGATGGAGGTTGTCCAGGGCGCTGAGATACGCGGTGCTATCTTTGGCAAGAATAGCCCTCAGTGCGTCTTCCGTGTGCTGCATCATCTGTTCGCTGCGGTTGTTCCAGCGCGCGAATGCCTCCTGTGTCTGCGGAGAGAGGTAGTTGGTAAACGAGAGGTCCTTGATTGAAGTGTGGGTCGAGAAGCCACCGTGGATGGTTCGTCGCATTTTTGGGCTGTAGTTGCTGCCCCAGTGGAGGATGGGGAGGATATAGACGACGCCGTCACCGGCTTCGAGGTGTGTCTGTACGCCATTGGGTAGTGGGCGGCAGGGGTCTGCCAACAATAGTTCGTTCTCTTCGGAGGTGTTCAGTCGCAGATGGCTGCCGGGTATCACCCAGAGGACGCTGTCGTCGTAGAGCGGGATGTTCCACTGGACGTAGCGCGGGCCTCCTTCGAGGATGTCGTCGATATAGCCCTGAAGCGGTGCTGTGTCGATCGGATGGTGATCGCGGTGCCACTTTGCCGGTCCGTGATCCCTGACGGGGTTGCACATCATCATCATTTCTGTGACGGCTCCGTCCGATATATCGAGAAGCTCTGTGCTGACTCCGCGGATGTTCTCTTCGAGCCATACTTCGACCGCTGGCGCGGTCTCCTGGTCGATCTGATTGACGAGCGGCGATCTTGAGAGTTGCAGGCGAGGCTGTGGCGCTGTTTCCCATACGCCTCCAGGTGGATCATTTTCCGCACGCTCGGCTTTCCAGTTTTCGCGCTGGCGGTCAACGAGTGTTTCGTACGCCTGCCGCACGCGTTCGAGTTTGTCGCGTGGCACGGCTTCCTTAATGATGAGGTAGCCGGTTTCCAAAAATTCGTCGCGGTTGAGTTTCATGGCTGACTCCAAGATGTTAGGCGAGGGCGTTTCTACCCGGTCCGGATAAGTATAAAATTTTCATCATCGCCAGGTGGCTCGAAGCGATTGATGAATTCTGTAAATGCCTGGTTGTTAATCCAAAGTGAATCCTGGTCGTTTTTTGAACGAGTGAGGGTCCGGTTTCGCAGTACGTCAATGGGAGCGTCGAGGAAATAGAGTTTTGAGTCCGCTCCTATGGCCGCCGCCGCTTGCCTGGTATTTTTGCGATCTCTTTTGTACCAGAATCCCTTATCGAGTATGACATCTGTGCCGAGGGCGAGATTGCGCGTGGCAATGCGCCAGATCAGGTTGGAAACGCGGTTGAAAAGTGCTTCAAATTGTTCGGGCGATCTCCCGTAGAGTTGAACCATCCACTCGTCATAAGTGTATCGCACAGCTCTTTGAGTCTTTTCAAGTTCCCGAGCAAAGGTGGTCTTACCCGAACCTGGTCGGCCACAGAGTAAGTGAACAGTCGCCATTGTATCTGATCGATACCTCTGTTTTAATTATCAGGCTTTTGCCCGATGTAGAGTATGTGTCTGGATGAAGCCACCATGCTTTGTTCTGCGCTGATTTCGAATAGAAGATCTAACCAGAGGTCTCTCTGCTTTCCTTTAAGCGTGTTATAGCTTTCGTCGTTTGCGGAGATAGATGGCTCGACACCTGCAATTTTGAGGGTGCGAAATCCCGCGCGCTCATGCATGGGTGTGATTTCCTCCAGCCGAACAAAATAGCCCCGAAAGCCTCCTTTTGGGACATTGACGGGGCGGTGGCCTTGTTCTATGTGTGACCAAACCGCTTCCTGGTTCTCAATCCACGAAGGGTTGTCCTTGATGAGGTCCCCAAGAATACCGAATCTGGAAATCATTGCAGAAAAGATTACGCCCCCTGGTTTCAGGCAGGCGTAGGCGGACCGCAGGGTTGCTGTTCGATCGGTTTCAAGTAATAGGTGATACAGAGGTCCCATAAGGAGAACAGCTTCGAATTCGCCACGCGGAATCCCATCCAGTTGGCGCGCATCGCCAGTGCGGAAATCAATTTGATCAGAGAGACCAAGCTCTTCCGCTTTCGCTTTGCATCGGATGACGTACTCGTCGGCGAGGTCAATAGCCGTGATCTGGTGGCCTCGTTTTGCCAGAGGAAAGGTGTAATATCCCGTGCCGAAACCAATTTCGAGGAGTCTGCCGCGAGGTGGGAGGTATAGATTCAAATAGCGCCAGGTGATATCCGCTTCGAGTTGGTGGCGCTCCAATCTGTTTGCCTCTACGTCCCAGGCTCCATTGTAAAACTCGCGTATGTCGGTGAGGTCGTCCATCATATCAGAATAATGCTCTATCTCTCTGTGGCACTTCTTGTTACCTCGGCTCGTTGGGATATAAATTCTCTACATATTTTTCATACCCATTGAATAGCAGAGTCGGACGTATTTCGGGGTTCGAAGCATTGGTGGTGATAAACCGTTCCTGGGCTTGAGACCACCGGGGATGGGCGACCTTGGGATTGACATTGGCGTAGAAGCCATATTCTCTTGGAATGAGTGTATTCCAGAAGGTTCTCGGTTGCTCGCGGACAAACTCAATGCTCACGATCGATTTGATGCTCTTAAAACCGTACTTCCAGGGCGCGACCAGGCGTATGGGCGACCCGTGCTGATTGGGCATTTCGTGACCGTAAATCCCCGTGGCTATAAAAGCGAGTTCGTTTGTCGCTTCTTCCATCGTCAGCCCTTCAACATAGGGCCAGGGCCACTGGGGATTGTTAAACTGTCCAATAGCCTGATTCGGATCCAGAAAGGTTGTCATTTTGATGAATTTTGCCGTAGAAAGCGGTTGTACCAAATCTATGAGGGCTTTCATCGGAAAACCGGTCCATGGTATTGCCATAGACCATGCCTCTACACACCGCAAGCGGTAAAGCCGTTCTTCCAGCGGAATAGCGCGGACCAGATCGCCAAAATCGTATGCCGTTTCCTGAGGGACCTCTCCTTTGATCTCCACTTTCCAGGGGTCTGTCATGAAATTTTCCGATAGAGGCTTCACCAGATCCTTTCTGGTGCTGAATTCATAAAAATTATTGTACGATCCGGCAATTGACTCCTCGGTTAAAGGCCGGTCCAGTTCCTTGAATTCATCATTGAGCCCGGCAGGGTAAAGCGGCTGCGGCGGTTGTGGTGGTTGAGGTGGATCCGGCGGTTGCTGTGGCGGTTGTGGCGGTTGCTGTGGATCCTGAGGTTGTTGTGGCTGTTGCGGTTGCTGCGGTGGCTGTGGTTGTTGTGGCTCCTCAGTCGGCGTAGTGGGTGCTCTTTCAGCGGGGGTAAAAATCTTCTCATGTCCGCAGCCTGCTAACGCTCCCAGAGCACCTCCTGCGGCTACCATAAACTTTCGCCGGTTCATATAAACATCTTCCGATGTAGCCTCTCTCTCGGGTATTTCCCAACCTCGTTTTGGCATATAAACCTCCTTGATCAGGTCCCCAGCTTATCTTTTAAATGCTATTCCAAACAAAAATGTATTTCCCGCAGTGGTGTTGCAGCCCGCTGCGATGTGAATCATTTCCACACTCAGTTCCAGCCAATTGGTTAAACGATAGATCAGACCGGGGGAGAGCTTTAAGATATTCTGGTCGGCGATCAGCCCCACCTCATCAACCGGGTTGCACGTTCCGAAGGTACGAGTACCCGAAAGATACCCTTTGAACAGGAATCGGTCCACTGTAATCCCCGCCTCCAGAGCATAAAATCCCTCATTACTGAAATCCCCTCCACGGATACGGTAACCCACCTCTCCAGTTACATAGATCGGGGCGGGGTACAGAGACTGGCCCAGTAGTATCCGAACATCTGCATCCATCTTTTTGGAACTCAAGGGAACCCGCGTGTTGGGGTCGTCATCGTACCATAGCGGAATTTTGCCTCCTACAGCAATCGATGCGACCACGGGCTTGTTGGCCAAAAGCCAGCGCAAACGCATCTCCATGTCGCCAAAACCCCATCGACGCTCCAGTGCTGTTCCCGTAATAACCTCATTGAGATCTCTCAGGGTGCGGGTATCCCTTAGCTGTTTGTAGGGGACGGACGACACAAGTGTGAGCCGGTTCAGCAAGCCGTATTCCAGGTAGGTCGAATAATTGTGGTCTCTCAATTCTCCCATATTTGCCTTCTGAATCTGTTTGCCATTGGCATCGATATCCCTGGTCGAGTTCAAATAGCCAGCTCCGATCTTGAAATAATAACCACCCTTATTCTGGGTCCACGCGCCGGCAAAGGCCGTGGATGCCAGACCTGAATAGGTCACGCAAATCGCAATAAAAAACAGACTTCGATATGTCATTGGTTTACCTCATATTCTGAGAGGTTTATTGATCGTGCGGTCAGCATATAAAGCCTATAATCAATTTAAGTTCCCCTTCCCTCATTCCTCTTCAATGACGGCCGTGTGGGCAGTCATCGTCGCACTGGGAGAGAGTCGCGGCTTCAGGCCGCTGGCAGTCGTCAGACCCCGGATCCTTACTTGCTGGCATGGGGTGTATGGGAAAGGACGTTCCTCAGACGCGGAGGCCTGTTCGACGCCATCGTGGAAGTCGTCCGGGGCGGTGAAGAAGTACATGCCCTGGTAATTATCGGGTGTATTGGAATCATCTACGAACAGTCCGTCGATAACGACTTCTTCAGGCATAGAGCAGGGATATCCGAAATCGTGCATGCCGTCGTTGGCAACATTGATCATGTGAGGCTGACAGATGTCTCCACAAGCCGGAATCCATCGGCAGTTGCGGATATTGAGCGCTCCCTCCCAGGTGCTGCCATAGTCGCGTCGAAAGGAGACCAGGCTGCTGCCGTACAACGTAGAATCCTCGACTATTAGCTGGCCTCGGCCGATCGCGTTTAGCCCCATATGCCCCAGGGTGCAGCGACGGATGACATAGGTGCCGGACACGCCCATGTGCGTATCCATCCTGGAGAGATGGCAGTCCTCGAGCAGGATGTCCTTACAGAAGTTGGATCCGATCACGCCCCAGCGCGTGCGGTCAGTGATGTGGTTCATCCGACATCCAATCATTGTGAATCCCACGACGTTGTTCGCATTGTAGTCGTAGGTACCCATGCTGACCGGCTTGCCCGCCGCGCCGATGGTCGAGTAGATTTTGTGCCCGGTGGCGAAGCAGTTGCGCAGTGTGATGTGGGCACACTGTTGCGCGCTAATAAATCCGGAATAGGGACAGCCCACGGCTGTCTCGCCGACGACATAGTGGGTCAGGCTCGAGACTTCTGTATTCGAGCGGGAGATCACAATGTTTCGATTCCAGTAGTTGTAACCATTTGGATGGTGCTCGCGGTTGGCAAATGTGGTAAAGACACCGCCGCGCAGGTAGAGCGTCTGCTCGTCAATGGGGCGTGCCTCCACCCGGGTGATCAGATCGTATTCCCAATCGATATCCGCCTCTACAGAGCCGTCTCGACGCAGGACAAAGCAGTCGTGCTGGGGAACGCCGTCGTTCTGGTTTAGACCCCGCCGGATATACATCCTCTTGTGTGCGTTTTCCACGCGGACGTGACAGTCGCGCTCCGGCCGCGTATCCACCTGCCTCTGGTCTCTCGTGAGCCGATCGATCTGCAGTTCTTCTGGTTCCAGCAGCGAGCGTACTTCAAAGAGATGCGCCTTGTGGTCTTCAACCTGCGTGTCATCGATTGTAAAACGGGAGGTGTTCCAGTCGGTATCGGTTGCGATCACAGCGGTCAGCGCCTGGCCGCCGAGATGGTACGTCGCGCCAGGCTTTGTCCTGACACTCAGGCCATGTGCGTTGGCGTAGGCGTGTGCCTCGCAGATCGCCGGCATGTCATCCGTGACGCCATCGCCCTTTGCACCGAAAGCCTCGTAGTCTATCAGGCCGTCTTTGAAATCCATGGATGTCTCCTTTTAAATGCTATCTCGGACCTTTATATTTTCGTCCGCGGTCAGCCACACGGCGGTCTCTGACCAGAGCCATGATTGGAACTCCGTAGCCACAACTCGTTTGCGTTTTTTTAATGTTCACTTCAATCACTTGCCGAGGTTTCTTCAATTCTTGAGCAGGTCTTTTGAGCATCTTACGTGCGAGAGGCGAGTCGTCAAGCTCAACGATCCGTGCATGTCCATAGAGTCGAACAATGCCCGCATCACCTTCCTCAAAGGAGCACACCATGATCGTGATTGGTCCTCCAGAGACCGCATGACGCGCTGTCTCATTCCCACTGCCGGGATAGTCGAGATAAGCAACGCGATTTGGCGTGAGAATATGTAAGGGTGTACCTCCCTTTGGCGACAAATTTACAGCACCTGTTCCATCAAGTCCGTTTTCCAAATTTGGATCGGCTGTCGCTACAAAGAATAGGGGAGCGTTCTTGATTAGCGCAGCTTGCTCATCTGTTATAGAAGTATATTGTGTTGCCATTTCGCGTATGTCTCCTTTTAGCGACGGTATTTCACACATTAACGTTGAGAGGTAGTGTCCGTCCTGCCCTGTGTGCTACAATGGCTTCATCGGCCAACCACTCCAGTAAATCCTCGGACTCAGGACGGCTAAACAACTCAGCCCATCGCTGATCCGACTCAAGTTCGGCCATCAGGAAACGCGCAAATTGATCCTGTTTCTCTTGTGGAAGTTTGGTGGCTCTCTCAAAAGCCTTTTGAAGAAGTGGGGTCATTTTTTTCCTATGAAAACTACCACTTTATACTCAATCTCGATATCTACTTCGCTACCTGGTTTGCGCCCGTTGAGCGTCCAATAAAATGACAGAAGCTCCTGGGCTTCCTCTATGGAGTCAAACTTAAAACTGGTCTCCAAAATATGACTCTCAAAACCTCTCTTATACCACCAGGATGAATCACTGGAAATATCGCGCTCAAAAAGACCACAGAATTCGTCATCTCCTGCATTATCTACAATGCAGATCGGACCTTGAGGCTTGATTACTCTGATCAATTCCTCTAATCCCTCTTTTCCATATCCTATAGCAGGGAAAAAATACGCCCATGTAGCATAGGCTCCCTCAAAAGAGTTCGATCGGAAAGGAAGCTCCTGTGCAATACCTCTGACCCAGGGTAGGGCTTGATTTCGATCAATCATATTATTGGACGGCTCATAGGGTATAACCTTTCTATTATTTCTGGTTAGCGAAGCTGCCGTATATCCATTTCCCGCTCCAATGTCAATCACCAGGCCAGAAGGCAAGATTTTATCGAGGTACTCAATGACGACGCCATCTTTATCCATACATCGCCGTTCAATCTCAAATAGATGGCGATTTTCCGATCCATAGAATGGTATAATTTTGCTTTTATTCATTTAAAGTTTCAATTGACATGCTCACACGTCATGTATAATCCACACATTGGGTTCTTCGTGATAGCCACAGTTGTTTTCTCGGTCAATTGAGACAAGTGCCAGTGCTCCTGGAACGACGTATTCTCCCGATGTTGGGAAGGACATGTCCGTCCATTTCTCCCAATCATCGACTGTACCTCGGACAGACATTGATTTCGGTGCCGCCCGTGCAATCCGACCTCCAATTTTCCAATGTACTCGGATCCATGGATCAAAGGGCTGCCCATCCTCTCGTTTCCACGCTATGTAATCGTCAATTGCTGTAAGCGGGTATCTGTCCTTGAATGTCGGTCGTACCGGCGCGATGAGGAATGAGAATCCATGGCAGTCAGCAGTGTGCTTCATGGCCAGCAAAATTTCTCGGCTGTACCCTTGTCCCTGGCGATCTGGCCTTATATCGACCCCCAACGCGCAGAGAGTTGTAGGGTCCTGTATTCCTTCTCTCAAGCCCAATTCCAGCGCTGGTGTCCAGCCTTCTGGTAAGTCTTCGTCATGACCGGTCCACGGGATGGGGATTGCGATACTATAGGCAGCCAATTGATCCTCAGATTCGCAATAATATAGTTGAAATTGGGGAAACTTCTCGAGTAACTGAGCTGTTATCTCCTTGGGCCCCTCGGCATGAAATATGAACTCGGGCCAGTTCGTTCGGGAATCCCATGTCTGCTCTCGCAGGTCGGGTCGCTCGGTATGCGAATACACGGTCAACTTTTTCACGATATTTCGTAATTCCTTCCGAGCATTAACAAAGAAGCGTTGATGTTTTATTTATAGCGTCAGCAAGCAATTGGAATCCCTCGTCACGTTTATAGGTGCTTAGCCAATCTCCGCTCACAAATTCAAAATCTCCGGTCTCTGTATCGAGCGCACCAATACATCCTTCGTTTATAACCTGCAATGTTGGGTCTCTGGGGTTGCTCACTATGCTGGCAATCTGAATGCACTCCGTCTCGTACACTTTTCTCGGGGCGACTGGATGGTGAAAGTGCCCAAATACATGGTAACGCGGTCTTGATGTCCTCAGATATTCGAGCAAAGCCTGAGGCCCTTCGGCGAGGTTATCAGCATCGGCACCAACTCCAAATCCTCCTTCATGTGAAACGAGAATATCTATACTCTTTGGGTAGTTGTGTTGAAGAGCCTCTGGGTCTCCTCCTTCACAAAAGCCAATCGTCTCCTTTCCAACCTCAAGTGTGAAACCGTCTGGTACGCACTCGAAGAGACCATGCGGGTCAAGTGGAATGGGTACAGAAGATTTTGTCTCTATAGAATTTCGAATATCAGAGAATTCGTCGTGATTGCCTGCTACTACAAGGATCGAAGATGTTAATTGTGACCGTGTATCGCGTGCGATTCGTGCATCTGGCCCTTCTGCCAGGATGAGGCTACACAAATCGTACACAGCCGGATCCCACTGGGAGAATCTATCGTAGGGAATCTCACCGCTCTGCGGTAGTGGCATAACCCCCAAATCGCCAACTTGAACGACAAGGTCAAATCGCTTTTTTCGCATTGACTGCCAGGTCAGGAGAATGGCAAGGGCATGGCATGCACGTCCGTGTATATCACCTATGAAACCTATAATCAATTTAAGTTCCTTCTACCAAATAGTCCCTTCCGTAGAATGGTATGATTTTGCTTTTATTCATTTAAAGTTTCAGTCAGAGCCTTAACAAAGAAACGTTGATGTTTTATACAGGCTGCGACATGGCTTCAGTTTCAATTTCCGCGCGCGCTACCTCATAACCTGCCGATTTTACATTTGCGATGGCTGAACAAATAGCTGCTTCCAGGGAATCTCCCTCTCGGTGGAAATCAATCGAAAAGACCCCGTTGCATATCCCTGGTGTTCCATCGTCACAACCGGCCTCGAACAATTCGTCTGCAATTTCTTCTGTTAGTTCGAATTGTCCTTTGAGAATTAAGGTAAATTCGTATTTGGTCATTGGACTTAACCTTTCCAATTTACAGTTTACGACAGATGATGCGGGCAACGGTCCACAGCCCGACGGATGTCTTTGGCGTGATCTTCTGGATTCCTGGGTGTAGAGTATATAGCTCTCACACAACCTGTTCGATCACTCTGTTCACAATACAAACGGCCCCATGTGTGGGCCCGTGGCCCAGCTTTCCGAACCGTCCAACCATGATCTAATGCGTACGCAATGGCTGCTCGAATATGCTTATTGGGATGATTAGACACAGAATTCCTTATACAGGCAGGTTATACGACTCGCATATTATAATGCTCAGTAGATAGTAGATCATTCCTAATTCTTGCGCAAATCTCATTCATTTGATCTTCACTTACTCTTTCTTCTGGAGAGACTCCCAAATAACCAAATATTTGAACACTTCGCCGGTTGGCTGGTTGATTAGCCATTCGTGGCACAATATGGAAATGAACATGTGGGTGATCCTCATGTTCGGCGAACTGAATTACGTATGTTTTCACGCATCCGATTACACTTTTGAGGGACAAGGAAACACGGCGAATCAGGCCCCCCAATTCATCGGCTTCCTGCTCAGTAAGTTCATCAAGCGATTCAATGTGTCGTTGCAGAACCAACACCAGCCACCCAGGTAAAGAGGTGTTGTATGCATGTACTACGTCCCAGTATTCGGTCTGGTAAATGCAGTCCCAAAGTGGTGCCTTACCCAGTCTTCTTTGCTCTGTTAATTCGCACGTTTTGCACCTGACACTATCGTTCATATCCAGCCTTTCATTACATCTTTGTGTCGTATGGCGTTTTCGCCTTTCCAGAATCTTGAGCTTTGTTTATTCGAAACCCAAGTTGTGCAATTTTGCCATCACTGAAATCGTTGTCTTCAATTTCGTCGAGTTCGGGGGCTCGAAAGAAGCCGACTTTTGTAAAAAGATTGATGCTTGGCTGATTGTGCTCGTATATTCCGGCAATAATATATTCGAGGTCAAATTCTCCGAAAATAAAGTCCACTGAGAGTTGCACGGCTTCTGTTCCGTATCCCTTAAATCTGAAGGGCTTATAGATCCAGATGCCCAGATCTGGTTCAAGGTGTGCCGGAGCAAGGCTGATGCGACCAACGGGAACTTGATCCTTCAAACGAACAATAGTGGCATTGAACCGTTGTGGCGGTCTGTCCGGGTTGGTAAAAAGTGCAAGGAAATCCTCGTAGGATTCCCAATAGTGCGTCGTATTGAAGTTTTTCTGCGTTGAGATATCCTTCCACGTTTGGTAGAACGGCCTATAATCTTCCATCAGGAACTCAGTGAGGCCAACGATTCTTCCTTTGGTGTAGAAGATTCGGCTGTCTTTGACGTTGTTCACAGCTATTTGGGTTCCTTATCCGGTATGCTGCTGAGATTATTGAAACTGTCTCCAGGGATGAATATCTTGACTGCCTGAGCATGACAGCTCAGAGTTTGTGTGTAGCAATCTCGTACATTTCGTTTGTGCAGGTTTTGAGGACTTTCAAGAGTTCGGGATATGGTTCGCCGTAGCCGGTGAGCAATCCAGAATGCTGGCGGTCCTGTTTTTGGGCGACCAGGTTGGATGCATCGATCAGGCCGCAATAGTGCCAGCCAATAAATTCTGGACGCGCAAAGGCATTCCGAAAGAACTCATCGGTCCATTCGGCTCGCTGTTCGATGTTGTCGGCCACGGGACCGTAGGGGCGCGGCATGGTGTCTGTGATCATCGTGAAAGCAGAATCGCCATTGATCAGCGGTTTGTCGGCGGTCCTGTACCAGCGATCTAACCCGGGTTTTTGCACCTCGTATCGGGCATACATCTGATAGAACACGATGTCGGTAAATTGGCTTGTAATGGGCAAGAGGGTATCCAGCGCATCTGTGTTGGCATTGATTTTGTCGCCGACGAACAGATGGTTTGGATCGTATCGGCGGATCGCGTCCCGCGTTGTCTGGTAGTATTTTGCGACGACTTTTTGGAGGAATTCAATATTGTCGCGGGTTTCGTTTCCATTGGAAAGATCGGTGTTTGGCCGCCAGTTCTCTGCTGTTTGGAGCGCGTCAAACGAATCAAATTGCGTGTCATAAGTTGCGTTGAAATCGCTGATTTGTCCGCGATAGATATCGCGTATGGTCTGAACATAAGCCTTTTTACCCGGTGCACTGGCATCCAAATTGCGCAATCGCCTCGGCCAGCCGATTCGAGCTTCCCGTCGTGCGCCGCCAATTACGTCGGGGCGTTCCCTGCAATCTTCTTCTGTAAATAACGGGCAGTCGGTCATGGCATAACCGAGGAGGAAGGGATCATCTTTTGCAGGCGCAGCAAACTCCTTTGCCATCTGACCGCAGTGTGAGGCAAACGCGTCTGAAAAGACATCCAAAAAATTGCTGTCGGGTATTTCTTGCTGCCAATGCGGGATATCAACGAAGTGAATCGACTGCATATAGGGCATAGATGGCTGCGGACGATTGACGGCTGAGAGTTCTGTGTGTACGCCTACTGTGTTGAAGCCGTATTGACGACATGTTTGCAGGAACCAGGTTTTGAGGGCAGGTGTGAATTCTCGGCTGTCCAGATTGTCTATACCCAATCGCTTTTTCCAGGCTTCACGATTGTAGTCCTGTTTCCACAGATGGGGATGCAGGTGGTTTATCCCGAAGCTCAGAAACGCATTTCCTTCGGGCGTTACGAGCCACCATCTTTCGTCTTTTTCTATGCGAAAAAAGCCAGTTGCCTCAAATTTTTTGCCTGTCCAGCCGCCGTATTGATCGCGTTCGGAGGTATCTTGATGTCGTTTATGTTTTTGCATTTGGATGTCTTTGAATAGGATATCTGTGGGTGGCTTAATTGCTCAAAGTATTTGACATTGTACGCGGTATATTACTCAGCGGGAATAACTTCTCGCGTAACCTCTTGAACTTTACCGGAAAAGGTTTGTCCTCTTACCCACATGATGGGCTGGCCTTTGCCAGCGTTTTCCGAATTCATCCATTCTGCTTGCGCGCTTAAGTAGTGCGATACATAGCTGCGCCTAAATCGTTGGCTATGATTATTTGTGCTTTTGTGTAGCAGGTGAGAGTGGAACCAGATGACCGCACCAGGGGGGGCTTCTACGGGAATGCCGTCCTCATCGCGGGCATTGCGCGCGAGTTTGAATTCATTTTGCTGAGATCCTTCAATGTCGTCGTGTTCGGAGATTTCCTGTTTGTGACTGCCGGGAATTACGTAGAGGCAGCCGTTTTCGCGATCGGCTGGATCGACTGCTGTCCAGGTGCCGACAGTTGTTGCTGTTCTGAACCGTTTGCCAAAATAAAATTTGTCCTGGTGCCAGGGGAATCCCAATCCGATTTCTGGGGCTTTCCAGATAAACAGGTTGTTGATGCCCAGAATGTCTGGGCCGAGAATATCGGCAACCGGGTCTGTCAGGCGTGGGTCGCGCACGCGGGCGAGGAATTCCGGGATGTAGCAACTGGGGTGGTGGATTTTGTGCATGGCGTAGATGCCAGACCGCGTGTCTTTGCCGTCCCGGACAAGGGCATTGCGGTCGATGTGAGCCATTGGCATTTTTCGCTTTCCCGCGACAATGTCTTCGGCGACCTGTCGCAGGTCGTCGTTTTCCTTATGTGAAAAGACGTTTTCGCGCACAAAATAACCATTGCGTTTCCAGTGCTGAATTTCATCGGGTGTCATGCGATTGGTATTTGTTTTTGATGGGTTTTTCATATACGATCTCCTGAGTTTAAATAGGTATCGGGAGCCTCACGCGCGCCGATCCAGACCTGATTGCCATCGGGATCGCGAACTCGAAATTCTGTCATGCCGTAGAAGGTTATGCGGATAGGATCGGGTTCGAAACCAGCGGCGATCACGCGGTCTCTTAACGTTTCAATATCGGACGTATAGTAGTAAACGACGGTTGAGGCGTTCGATTCCGTGCGAATCGAACGGTCTATCATCACCTGGCAACCGTGTTCACCTTCCAGCAGGGCATGGCCCCACTCGTCTTTACGCTGGGTGACCTGGAGACCCAGGCCTTGTGAGTAGAAGGTTATGGCTTGATCCAAATCGGTTATTGGAACCATTGCGGTGATGCGATGTATGCTCACTGTTTTGTCTCCCTAATGATTGATCGGAAGTCGAAAACTGCCTTGTAGTACTTTGCTATTGAACTCTGGTATTTACGATAGCTGAAATTCCTTTAGACTCGACTTTGTCCATTTTAAGGGATATATTCAAATTGCGTATGGGGAAAAGCAAAGAGCGTATCCTTTAATATCTGAAAAAAATAAATATTATGCAATGATCTGTGGGGAGATTGCGTTTTAGCACAGGGAGCGGGAGATGGCAAATGCAGGTGTGAGATCGAAACGGGAGATTTTGCTCGATACCGGATATTTTGTAGAAAAGGGCGTCCTGAGCGATTCGGATATTAGGGTTTGTAAGGATCGATTGCGAGAGATTGCGCTCCGTATTGATTTTTACCGCGATAAGCTTCGGGCGATTATAGATGTGCAGGACGAGGCGTACCAGAACCATCCCGATCCTCTGTTGCGATTTGATTGGATCAATGAGATTTCGTTTCGCGATCGGGTATTGTGGAAATATTCTGCTGCACACCCCAGGCTTATCGCATTGGCTATGGAAGTGTTAGGTCCCGATATTTATCCACTTAATGGCGGCGGGTTCTTTATGAAACCTCCCCGTTGTGGCGGTGAGGTACCGTGGCACCAGGATGCGAGTCCTTTCGATGGTTCAGAGGATATACCCGTGCCTGTGCTTTTCGATTTCTGGCTGGGGCTGGATGCGGCAGATGTTGAAAATGGGTGTATGGAACTGATTCCTGGATCGCATACTCTGGGGCGTTTGGAGCACGAGCAGACGGGTAAGATTTTGAGGGAGATGGATCCCTTTAAGCACGGATTTACCGAGGACGATGTGGTGCGTATTGAGACTGATCCTGGCGATGTGATTGTGTGGCATCAAGATCTGATCCACCGATCTTCTGCTAATTTCTCAGATCGTCCGCGGATTGGCAAAGCGAGTGTTTATATGTCCAAAGCCGATGAAGAGACGATACGGCAAATGTCCGATCCCTGGGGAATGAATCCAAATCGACCACCGATCTGTTTGGACGGTAAAATCTGTGAACTGACGCATTTTATAGAAGCGCCGGGTCTGTAAGTGCTGGCAGTTTTTTCATCTGAACATGTGTAGAATCTTCACCGATGATTGAAAATCCCAGTCTCTGGTAGAAGGCGATGCCGCGGATGTTGATCTTTAATACTTGCAGTTTCACAGCCTTCCCCGTAGCGTCAGCATCAGTGAGAATGCGTGTCATACATGCTGATCCAATCCCTCTGCCCTGATACTCTAGATGGATAAAGAGCTGATGGACCTTGAGAGAATCGGAAGTACAGGATGTGGAGAAGAATCCTACATCGTTTCCCTGAAATTGGATAATGCGAAAATCCTGCGAATCAAACCGCTTGTTGTGTAATCCCCTCTGATGTGTATCGTCCCAGCCCTCGACTTGCTCTACATATTCGCGGAATGCGGCCTTCTTTACGGCAAAGACAAAGTCGCTGTCAGTTGCATCCGCCTTCCGAATGTTCAACTCTTTCATGGAGAGACCTTTTATTAGAATGTATCCTGGCATTTACCACACTTCTTTCCCTACAGGTTTTCCCCAATCTAACTCTTCGATCGGTTTCACCATCTCGAGGTACCAGGGAGCAAATCCACAGTCCCGATAAAATGCAAGGATGTCATCGAAACGCTTCGCTGCCGAGTAGAGCCGCATGTAACCGAATCCAGCGGCTTCTGCTTTTGATTGAGCAGTTTTGACCAGTCGCTGGCCTATTCCACTGTGGCGGGATTCGGGACGCACATATAGTTCAATGATTTCGAGAATACGGCTACCTTCGGGGAATACACATTCGCCTCGATATGGCCGTTCCTCACAATAGATGAAACCAACAGGCTCACAACCATCTATCGCCAAAAAGAGCCAATCCAGGTTGCGGTCATTCCACACTTCTGCCGAATCGGGGCCATAGCCCCATATTGCGCCTTCGGATGTCAGGTCTTCCTGCATCGAAAGGATGGCGGCTATATCCGCCCCGTTTGCCTTACGGATTTTGATAGTCATTTTGCATTCAGTCCATTACTGGCAATTTCTCCATCTAACCGAAATGTTCTTCTAACCATGCAACGGCAAAATCGGTCAGATCCTTAGCGTCGAACAAATAAGAGTCTGCGGCTCCAACCCGTCCTGTTGTATAGCTTGCCTGGGTCATATATTCCTCTACAATACGAAGGAAATAGTCGCCATTGGGGGGCCCCCAATCGACGATGCCACCAGAAGTGTCAAATTGCTCAAATTCTATCCATTCGCACTTGCCATCACGCAAGATGGGCCACCGATAGCGCTCAGTTTTCTTGTTGGGCACGTCAGCAATATGCTCTGCGTAATGTAGAATCGTCAGGCTATCAAAGAGTGGTCCAAGCAGTAGTATTCGCCCCCTGACTTTGCACAATTTTGCGAGAGGGGAGCCTGCACCATAACCAAATTGGAGGGGGTGATCCGATGTGATCCACTCCGCTTTTGCGCCAATAGCCGCCATTCTTGCTTCGGGATGGTTGCTGCAATACGCGCCGGGCCATGTTCGGAGGTGCTCGGTGAGGATGCTCCACTTGCGGAAGGCGCGTGTCCGTTTGGGATCAAACGGTGGGCATTCTGCCAGGTACGCTTTTTGCCAGTCCTCTGGCCAATATTCAATTTCGTTTAGAGGCTCCTCGCATTTTATGTACATCATCAAGGTGCCCGCAGGTCCAATCACGTCCAAAATTGCCTGAATCACAATATCTGGTCCGCCAACGATCCAGCCGACTGCCTTGACAGACGCGTGCAGCATCAGGGTATCGCCCGGGACAATCCCCAGTTTTGATAAGTCAGATACCAGCTTGCTTCGCGTAATTACTGGCAAATCTATTTTCGCCATTGCGATCTCCTTTTTAGATCAGGTTTATCATAATCCTCTATTTATCTAAACCAGGTACAACTGCGCCATGTGACAAGAGCAATTCGCGCAGATCGGAAATAGGGACTTCGCGAGGTGTGGTTTCCAGACGCACAGATAATGCAGCGGCAGCACCTACAGCTTGTCCCATGGCCATAGATGAAGCCTGTACTCGCAAAGCGGAGTTCGCCAACCGGTCACTGCTCACGCTGCGACCAGCGACCAGCAAATTGCGACTCTCTTTGGGGATAAGCGCGCGAAGAGGGACGGTGGGAACGATTCCTTTGGATAGCGGTCTGGGTTTGATGCCATCGCGGTCGTGGAGATCGATGGGGTAAAAAGAATAGGATACGGCGTCATCAAAAAACCGTCCACTCGTGTAATCTTCATGGGTTATTTGCACATCGCCAACAATGCGATAGGTCTCACGCACGGCTGTTTCTGCCTGAGCTTTCAAAACACATGCGTTTTCGCACCCTGGTAGAGAACGCACAAAACGCAGAATCCGCAATAGCGCCTGTCGCCCTGCTATGTTGGTTTTTGTATGCCTGTCAGAGGTTGATGCATCAGCACCAAATACATGCTGGGCATTTCCGCCATTTCGAAGATAACGGATAAATCGCACCCGTGGATTCATTACATCGCCGTGCTGCAAGCGGCCATCTTTAATGGCAGCAGAAAAATGCGCCTGAATGACCTCCTCATCCAGTGATTCGACATTATAACCCCCGAGTTCAAAAATCAACGTGCCGGGTTGGGTTTCTTGTTCGCGCAAACGCGGAAAACCGATCTGCCCGACAATATTTGCGCCACCAGTACAATCAATTAACTGTTTGGCCCATATAGTGCGGCGCATGCTTTTGCCTGTGGTTTCTACTGTCCAGCCCGTGTCCGTTTCTGAAACCCGAGTCGGTATTTCGTAGAAATGTAATTTCACACCTGCTTGCGTACAGGCTTCTTCGACGAGTGCGGCATATACTGGACCGTTGATGCGAATCTGGTGCATCCAATGGCGCTCGGGAGGTACTGAAAAATCTGGCAATTTTCTACTGTCAAGTGCCACAGCTTTTGTAACGAGTTCCCACCCAATACCCGCAATAATTTGCTTTCCCCAGGCGTGAAAAAGGCCCGGAAACGAGACCCCACCCGTTGTGGTTACACCACCGAGTTGGCTGCCGGATTCAATCAGGGCTGTGCGAAGTCCCGTGCGCCCAGCTTGTACCGCAGCAATGGTGCCCGCTGTACCACCGCCAATGACCAGAACATCTACATTTTCTTTCATGTGCTCCATATTGACAATCTCCCTGTGTTTTACTCCTCAGTTTCAGTGTCGCCAAGAGGATGAAGATCAATCGGTGTGAGAATTCCGTAAAATCCGTATTTGATACCTGAGCGGTCTCCTTTTCCGGGCGGAAAGTATTCTTCTATAAGTGCCAATAATCGACAACTGAATTCGGATGCCTGTTCTTCAGATAGCCGCGCGCGGTTGTGATTGACGGATGTCTGGAATGTCGAACCGTACAGGCCCTCGGCAACTTCGCGAAATGCTTGATTGAACTGTTTGACAACATCGGTTGGCATAGCTTCGGCAATTTGTTTGTTCGCCAGGAGATCCTCTCGAACGCGAATCTTACCCGCTGCTGGCGAACAACGCCATTCATTGGGGTCGGTTTCATATTTCTTCAAATGTACGACACCTGTTTGTGCCAGCTTTTTTAAGTGGTATAGCACCCGGGCATCAGTAATTTCCAATGTCTGCGAAATTTCTGCAACCGACTTTCCATCGCCAAGGGTTTCGAGGATGAGCCAACGCAGTGGATCGGCAAGTATGTTCGCGCGGTCATCCTCAATAACGATTACCGTCCCCTTTAAGGCATTGGTCGGGAATGTCAATTCGCGCCACGTACTCATTTAGGCTCTCCTCTCTTTGAGGCAGAAAAACGCGCACGAAATAGCTCAGATTTGCTTCAGGGCTTTCATTCTTTGACTCAGCTTTAATATCCACTCGTGTCCAGGATAGCATCGCTCCAAACTTCGTTTTAGCCACGCAGCTTCCTCGTAATTGAGGTGCGGCAGAGTATTCTTGAAGTCGGCGTTGTTCCGATCAATCTGTAGGTTGTTCGCTTTATAGAGAAGCTGAATCTGCGGAGAGAGGTAAGGTATTCCGGATTTGGCTATTCGTCCCAGGGAGGAAATTGGTCCGGTGATCTTCGGTTCACGACGGAAAACCCACGAATCCCCGTCTGTTTCCATAAGCATCAATTGGATTGCCCAGGGCGATTCCGGTGTACGGCGCCCCCAAATGTCATTAATGGGTGGATCCAGGAATTCGCCTTTGGACCACGTCGTAAACTCTGGCGATCTCCTGTCGCTTAGATCCCAATTAGAAAGGTGTTCCTGGAATATGATTTGATCGTCTCTAAGGATCAGAACGTCCAGGTCCCCATGAGGACGTGTCTGGTGACCGATAAAGAGGTCAATGGCCCATCCGCCAGAAATCCACCAGGGTGCAGATAGCCCAGAGAATAGTTCCTGTGCCTCCGTGGGGGAGAGCGGGTCCCAAATCTGAGCGTTTTCTTTCAAGTGACTTGCTCCTTGTGTGTTACACCAGAACTAAATTTTGCAGAAATCTTATCGCGCGTCTTCTGATTATTAAGGCTTGTTCAATTTTTGATCGGAATCACGTAGGTCCTGCGGGAGACCTCTTGAAAACCAAGTTTTGCTGCAACTCGCAATGAGGCAAAATTATCCTCTCCTGTACTCCAAACGGGAACTCGTCCTTCTTTCTGAAGCCGATTCGATACTATCGAGGCGGCGGCACTACACAGGCCCATTTTGCGCCAGGGTTCGAGAGTTCCAACGCCAATCTCACCGTGAAGATCAGTGACGCCGCTTGTGTGAGCTATGGACACCAATTGATCCGCATCAACAGCGCCCGCCACAATTCCCTCTGAGAGCATTGTTTCCATATCCTCGTAACCACCACCCTGTATTTCGATGGGTGCGGATGCAATTAAGTTTCGGTCCTGCGTAGTCAATTCGCGGACATATTCACTGGTGAACAGTCGAACTGGCCTTGTCAACGAATGATAAACATCGCCGTAGTAGCGCACTTTTACTCCGTTGGAATTCTCTATCAGATCACCAAGCGATTTGGCGCATTGTCGATTCACACCTATACAATCCCAACCCTCCACCAACTGAAGCAATTCCCAAAGTGCTCGCGCCTCGGTCCCAAATCCCCTGGGTTCTTCTGAATCGAAGTAGCCCTGGACAATAGCTGCGCTGAAGGAGGTGGGACTTCCCGCGACAAAAGCCTTGCACAGTTTTTTTCTCAGAAGGTGTACTGCCACTACAGTCTCGGGGGTATCACCCAGAGTATCCGCGAGTTCGGTGAAATCCGCTGGATCCAGTTGTGCGATGTTCACTCTTGTGCCTCTCGAAAACCATAAACGAATTCACGGATCACCCAAAGATGTTGATCTGGTTTATAAAGCGTTTGAATGTATCCTGTATCTCCAAAGGAAAACTCAATCCCCTGGCCACTGACTGCTGGCTGTGCACCAACTATGCAACGCAACGCGGCATTTAAAATACCTCCGTGTGCGACCACCAGATAGCGCCCTTTTCCCTGTCTGATTACTTTCTCCAGCGCCCGTGCGGCTCGACAGTGAAATGCCCAGGCGCTCTCCCCAGAATCTGCACTTACAACATGGGGTTGAAAGGGATTATGAAAAGCAGGTAATGGATACCTGGCTCTGGCGATCTGATGTGGCAGACCTGCAATCGGGCCATTATCCTTTTCCGTCCAGTCTTCATCGAGCTCGACACCTATACCCAGGATGTTACCTACAATTTGGGCTGTCTCGTGGGCACGCTTTAATGGGCTTGCAATAAGCCTGTCAAATTTGATCTCTCTCGCCTTCAGTTCCTGTGCTCGGACTTCAGCTTGTTCACGACCCACGTCTGTAAGAGGTGCATCATATCGGCCCTCAATGACATTCTCGTCATCTGCTCGAGAGCGTCCGTGACGCATGAACGTAATCTTAATATCACTATTCATAAAATAACTCCATCATCAATCAGAAGAGGAGAAACCCCATCTTGTCGGCATAAAGATTTATCCACGAGCTCTCGTAGATTATCTCCCGAGATAATAAGTCAGTGTTTCCTGTAGCTCACAAGTTGAGTAAGTTTTTCCCTATTTACTTCGAAATTCTTCTTATTAACATTCACGTATGTTGCACCAAATAATCCACACACTTCAAACCATAGTAGCTCCGAAACATCCCTGCCAAATGCCTGACAAAAAATGGTCTTAAGTTCCGGTTTTTGGTGTAACCAACCTACGCATAGAATTTCACCGAGTGGATCATTTTTCAAACAAGCAAATTCCCAATCTATGGCAGCATATATAACACCATTTTTATGAAGAAAATTTTGTGGGTTTGGATCTCCGTGACAAAAGGTTAGAGGACGAGCATTTGGAAGCCGTTCACTCAGCCAGAAGAGCGAATATTTCACCAATGGATCATTTCTAAATGTGCGAGAGTTCTCATCTAACCAGGTAAGGTTGCTACACATTGTGCGAACGGGGAGAATAGATTCGAGACTATCGGATTCCCTGTAGTCGATAGTAGAAATATATGCAATCAACTCTGCCAGTTGTGAAACCAATTGGTCGCTATAGGACGGATGGAATGTCCATTTTAGATGCTTGCCAGGCAGACATTCCATCAGAAAACTGGGGACACCAAAAGTTTCTCCATGATCAAATCCCCAAACTTGGGGGGTGTGAAGCTTTAGATTTAGTTTATGTAGTTCCTGTAAAATCAAGAATTCTCGGTGAAGATTATACAGATCATAGCTTTTTCGCCATTGGGGGATATGTTCGGGTTCGCATCGTAGAACGAAATCAACATTTCCACCATCCGTTTTTGCATAGATATAGTAATTGCGATTCTCTATGCCTCCTGTCGTAGGTTGGGGCTGTCTTCTGAGGCCGATGATTTCTTTACCAACTGCAATAGACAAATATTCAATGAGGTTTAACCTGTTTTCCTCAAATGTTGGATTCAGAAACTTCATTCGTATCGAAGGGCATCCGTTACTTGCCCCTCCCTCTCAGCTCGAAAGTTTATAGATTTGCCATCTTTAACGGTGAAAGTCACTGTGTAATACGGATCGGTAGAAAAAACAAAGGTATGATTTCCTATGGCTCGAAGTGAACGACCACTTACTCTGAGTGTACCTTCTGCAACTGATACTGGGAATGGCACGGGTGCCATAGTTGACCTCCACTTGTAAGTGCCCGTATAGATTTCGAGGTTATCTTCTGACACCTGGATCTCATCAATTACGATTTCAGGAATCCCCAACATCAGGCGTGAAACTTGACTCTCAAGTTGTGCTTGTGGAGCAGAGTTGAGATTGCACAATACAGTGACAGTAAGACCATCATCGGGATAAGCAGATAATTGGGCACGAAATCCGTTTATGGTTCCGCCATGCTCAATTTTGCGATACCCATTGAGATTGCTTAGAAAAAAACCATATCCGTATGTAGTATGTTTCCCATTCCTTAAAAGACCTGGCTCAATCATCTTATTATAGCTTTGTCGTGATATGAGTCGATTCTCGTTTAGTGCAGTCTGCCATTTCAGTAGGTCTAATACACTGGACCCCAATGAGCCGCCCGAGAATGGGTTATCCATGCCGAGGGGATGCGCCAAAACAAATTCATCATCCTTATGATCATAACCCGTTGCGAGATTCTTGATAGGTTTGGTTTTCCCCAAATAGTAGGTGTCAAACATTTCCAAAGGCTGCCATACGTTCGCTTTGAGAAAGTCAGCATAGCTCATGCCAGATACATTTTCGATTATCAAGCCCAGGAGGTAATACCCTGAGTTATTGTACTGGTAATTTTCACCTGGGGAGAATTCAACGGGTTCTGACGAGAACAGACCAACGACCTCCTGCCGGGAAAGATCGCGTTCAGATATTTCCCAAAATTTCTCGATATCTGTATAGCTTTTGATGCCCGATGTATGGTTGAGAAGCTGATCTATTGTGACTTTATGATCTTTTTGGGGATAATTGGGCAGATAGTCCACCATCATATCATTCAAGTTCACTTTGCCCTGTTCAACAAGAATCATGATGGCGAGGGCCGTAAACTGTTTCGTTATTGAGCCAATCCGGTAAACAGTATGTTCAGTAGCTTTTACTTTTTTATTTAAATCTGCATAGCCATATCCACGCGCCTGAATGACCTCATTGTGGCGCATAACACCCACTGATGCTCCCACCAATTGGGTCTCATTTATCGCTTTTTCTATAATTGCACCAATCTGATCTTGAATGGTCACGTCTGGCATGAATTCTCCGTTTGGACACTGGTTGCTGTTATTCTATTGGCCATTCTCTGTCTCGCTGATCGCAGGCAACACGTGATTAATCGCGATCCGGAACGCCTGATTGGCCACAGACAAACCGTAGTTGCCTCCCGTAAAGACGATGACCAAAGACAACTCTGGGATGGCGAAGATGAACTGACCGCCGTTTCCTTCGGCCGCAAGAACGTCAACTGATCGTCCGCGGTATGGAAAATTATCGAGCCACCAGCCAAACCCGTATCGGTCGTTGCTGTAATGCCCCTTCGCCGACTCGCTGATCCAGGTTGCCGATACAATCTGTTTGCCCTGAAAACGCCCATTATCTACATAGAGTTGGCCGATCTTGGCCATGTCGCGCGGCCTGAGTCGCAAGCCAGCATGCGTTTGGGGCAGGCCACTTTTGGTGTACCACCATTCTGAGTGATCTATTTCGAGTGGCGCAAAGAGATGGTTATCTGCGAATTTGTCCACATGCATACCCGATGCCCGCTTGATTACGCCAGCGAGCAAGATGAAACAACCGCTGTTGTAGTTGAATCGTGAACCTGGTTCGTCCGACAGTTCTCTGGAAAGCACATACTCTATGAAGTCGCTGGCGTTCTCCATCTGCGCTTCGGAATTGAGGGAACCCGGCTCAGAGTTATGTGCGCCAGATTGATCCCAGTTGAATCCGGCGGTCATGGTCAGTAGATGTTTCAGGGTAATTCGCTCTTTTTTTTCCGTCAGGTGGTGGGCATACTCCGAAAAAAAACGAGCCATCGGCACATCTACAGAGTCGATATACCCACGATCAATGGCGATGCCGATTAGTGTAGATGTGATGCTCTTGGAAACAGATCGTGTATCATGCAGGGTTTGCTCGCCGAACTCAACCGCGCCTCTCGCACCATCTGTGCCGGTGTAATACGCTTCGAATACCAGCTTGCCATTTCTGACGATCAGAAAGCTATGGATGTTCTCGTACGTCTGGCTACGTATCTGGTTTGCAACCTGAACTATCGGTTCTGGATCGATCCCTTCCGATTCAAGTGTTGATACGGGCCAGTCATCGGGTAGGGTAGATTCGCTGGTTTCTTGTGCCATTGCGACGCTGGGAAGGCAAACGAACCATAGTAATAGGGCTAAAGCTGGCTTCAACATGTGGAATCTCTACTACGTATTTTCGACTCGAAAACCACTAACGAATTCACGAACCACCCAAAGATAATGACATTCTCGTCATCTGGCGGTGAAAACCTGCACATCTTTTATCTGATCAAAATGCAACTTCCAGAACGTGGCTTGAATTCGCTTTTTTTCGTAAGGTTCTGAAATCTCTTCATCAACCCAATCAAGGTCAAATATACGATTCCAACTATCTTCTATGCGTTGATGGTATGCGCGAACAGGTAGAGGCTTCATCTTAAAAAAAGACAGATTGTGCTCAGATAACTCGGCCTCAAATGCTTCTCCTTCGGTCACGGTTTGAGGCAAATACCAGTAATTGAGGACATAGTGCCATAGATCAAAATCGGATAACAAAACTCCTTTGTCTGATTGCTCGAATTCGATCCTTACACCGCGTTGGCCTTTGGGTAAATGACCACTGCTGCGTAAATCGGGTTTACGTCTTTTAATACCATCCCATTGATACCAGGCCCATAAAGGCAAAGACATAATCTCAGATTTAGATTCTATTCGGTGCTTCATTTGATTTGCTGTCCACCTGTAAGCGTCGAGAAACAAATCCTCTGCATATCTCTGATCGGCGAAAAGGACTTGTTTCCGCTGCAAGATCTTCCAGGCAGCCATAGATTGAATCGTCCAAAGCGTCATAATTTGTGGAATGGCAGATGGGCTTTTAGAGGTTTTTCCTTGACTCTTTGCTTGCTATAGAGTTTATCTTTTTTCATCAATCAATATACTGTTATATATGGTGATCTACAATGCTAAGGATCGATGACTTTTCATGGAGAGAGCTATGGCTGGATTTACTTTGGATACACGCATACGCGCGAAACCTGACGATAGCACGGGCACGTTTGAAATCGCTACAAAAACAGTAGAATGGAATCCGGCGAGAGCCGCTGTTATCATCTGTGATATGTGGGATACTCATCACTGCATTTCGACTGCCGAACGGGTCGCTGAAATGGCACCTCGCATGAATGAAGTCATAGCAGGTATTCGAAAAGAAGGCGCGCTGATCATACACGCTCCCAGCAGTTGTATGGGATTCTACGACAAGACACCACAACGCAAACGGGCCGAGGAAGCGCCTTTTGTAGAGGCTTCGGTTGAATTCAAATGGAATGGATGGGACCAACCCCGCGAGATTTGCCAACTCGAAGAGTCACCATTACCGATTGGAATCATCAATCCAGGACCGTGCTCGTGCCATACCCTTGAGCCTTGTTGTAAAGAGAGTTATGCGTCCTGGGTTCGCCAGATTGAGACGATTGAGATTGCTGAGGAGGATGCGATCAGCGACGATGGCCAGGAAGTATATAATCTGCTTCAACGCATTGAGAATGTACTCGTGATGGGAGTTGCTGCAAACATCTGCGTGCTTGGTCGGCCATTTGGTATTCGTCAACTCGTCTATATGGGTAAGAAACCATTTCTGTGTCGCGATCTGACTGACTCCCATCACTGTGATCACGGAGGTCATTTCCAGGGCACGGATCTCACGATTGAACACATCGAAAAATACTGGTGTCCAACCGTTACAAGTGATCAGTTGGTAGGTGGCAAAGCATTCCGGTTTCGCGATGACAAGCGTGAGTAGGATTGGTGTTTTTTTGCTTGCACCTGAATCATGTGCTCCGTAGCCGGGACCACGCTATTCGCTGAAGACCTATCTACAAGCCCTCTCTTTTGACGGCGAAGAAAAATGGGTGAACCTCTTCCGGCACATCAATACTTTTGGATCCTCCTCCTATGGTACCTTCCTGTTCAATCTGAAACCCATTCTCAATAAGAAATTTCTTGTAGGTAGAGGGGCCAAAGTTGCTCCAGTACATGGTCCCGCCAAAGAAATCATCTTCGGTATATCCAGGCCCATCGTCGTACCTTGCAACCGTAAACAGAAGGAGGCCACCGGGCCGAAGCCATTGTGCAAATCTACGAAAGAGGTCCTGGTGCTCCTGTCTCGGGATATGGAAGATGGCGTAAAAGCTGACAATTGCATCGAAGCTACCTGAGGGGAATTCGGTCTTCATTACGTCGGCGATGATGAATTCGGCTGTGGGGACGTTTTTCTTAGCTAAAGCGATCATGTTTGAGGAGATGTCGATCCCAGTGAGGCTGAATGTCCCGGCAAGATGTTGTGCAACCGGGATACCAGCACCACATCCAACATCAAGGACTTTTGAGCCAGATATCAGATGCTCAGTTATCAAGTTGAGCTCCGCTTCAGGCGTGGTACGCCTTTGCCCAGCGTAATCCCTCGCACACCGGTTATAAGCGGCCCTTACCAGGTCCCGATAATCGGTCTCTGGATCGTCAGCGATTTTGAATGGCATGGGTCTCCTTTGTGATCTGTGTTATGCGTTTCCTCTATCCGGTTCCGACGAGAACGAGTCCTGTGAAGATGATGGCGGTTCCGAGATATTTGGGTGTGTAGCCGGGTTCTTTGAGAAGGAGGATACCGAAAATAGTGCCCAGGGGAATGCTGATCTGGCGAAAAGTAACGACATAGCTGACGTTTGAGACAAAGGCCAGGCTGATCAGGACCAGAGTATAAGCGACGGCCATGCCAGTACCTGCCAGCAGGGCGCGAGATGTCCGTGTTTTCAGGATTTCCCACATCAGGATGCGACCGCGTTTTTGAAATAGAACCCAAACGCCCAACCAGATAGAGGTAATGAGGCCTTCGAAAAAGGCGTAGAGAATCGTAGCCTGCCAGCCTGCAATGGGGAGGGCGGGAGTATCTCTGAGGAAGCGCAAAGCCTCGTCGTCGATGATCGAATAACCGGCTGAGGCGAAGGCGGCCATCAATGCAAACAATACCGATGCATTCAGGTAGTTGTCAATATGGAAATCACTCAGATTCTTCATGGGCAGGATAAACATTCCAACGGCAACCAGAGCAATGCCCCAAATGCACTGTGTGCTGACCTGGTCGGCACGGTCAAAAAAGAGCGTCACGATAATGACCACGATGACTGGAGAGGACCGGGCGATGGGGTAGAGGATGGACAGGTCTCCTCTCTGGTAGGCGTTGGCCAAGCCGAGGATGTAGATGGTCTGAAAAATACCTGTTGCGATAAGCAAGAGCCATACGGAGGTAGGGAATGTGGGAATTGCGAAACCGAATAGGATGAGTGCGGGAATCAGGCACAGAGTCCCAAATGTGTTGACCAGGAGGAAGAAGGCGGAGGACGGGTGTTCCCGCTTACACAACAGGTTCCAGCCCACATGAGTGAAGGCGGATATGAGGATTAGGATGATGGCGGTGAGGGTCAAGGCGACATTTTTTGAATTATTGAATCAGGGAGGGTATCTTATCGTAAAAAACGGGCAAGTCGAGTACTACGCTTTATTGCGTGCTTCTAACCATCGCTTTAGCGAACGTTGGCTCTCTCCTGAAGGTCGGCCGGCCCACACATTTTCGACGCTGATATCCTCATCCAGATCAGGCCAATGGATGCCTTCACCCCGACCGATGAGTCGCCAATTATTGCGCTCTTGAGGGGTGCCATGCAATAGACGGGGATACCATTCTAAAGGGACGCTTATGCTTCGTCCATCGACTAAGTCTATCATTAGAGACTCATCGTCGATAGAGATACGCTCCGCAAGCGTAGGCTGAATTTCAATCATTGAAATACTCATTCCAGAACTCCACAATATCGTCTTGTTTTTTTTCAATAATCCTTCTTATACGCCTCAGATCCGCACTGCGAAAACCTCTGCTTCTCTGTAATCGGATAGGTTCTATCCAAAATTTTGCGATAGAATCATCTCTTTCTACATGAACATGAATCGGTTCATCCCGGTCACCTGCATAAAAGAAAAATCGGTAAGGACCGTTTGAAAAAAAAGTTGGCATGTACGTATATCATTGTTTTACAATGAAATGGAATCAAATAACAATTTTCAATGAAATATGAAAATTGTCAAGGGAAATGTATTCAAAGGGCTGAACGACCAAAGGAAGTAAAGGGGTATTCAGGTCCCCGCCAGCTCGAACTCACTCTCAAAATCAGTTAGGGATGCCTGCATTTCACTTGCCAGTGCCTTTGAGTCGGGTGTTTCTGCCAGGTTCCTAGTCTCCCAGGGATCCGCTTCCAGGTCGAAGAGCTGGATTACTGGATCGCCCTCATAGGTAATGAGCTTGTGTGTGTTGGTGCGGAGCATTTTACCGCCTCCGGTGGCGTGTGCAACCACAAAATCCCGCCAATCTGGATATTCCCCTTCAGCAATCGCACGCAGGCTGTATCCTCGCATCATGGGAGGCGGCGAGATCCCGGCATAATCACAAACTGTCGGAAAAACATCCACGCCCGATACGAGATGCTCCTGGTCGATCACCTGTTCTTCGATGTGACCGGGCCAGCTCATGATAAAGGGCACCCGCACAGCCTCATCGTATAGAAAGCTCTTAAAGACCATCTTGTGTCGAATATGCCCGTCCCCATGGTCGGAGGTAAGGAGTACGACCGTATTGTCCTTAAATGCTGAGTTTTCGAGCGCGTCCAGGATCAGGCCGATCTGCCCATCCACCTTTTCAATGTAGCGGTAGTAAGTCCAAATATAGTAACGGTAGAGTTTCTCTTCCCACTTTTCCATACCGGATTCTTCGCCTCGATCTGCCAGTTTTTGATTCCGAGAGCTTATGATTTTTTCCGGTTCCGCCATGTCTGTCTCGAAATTGGGGGGTAGTGGGGGCAGGTCGTCAATCTCGGGGAACGGCATCTCCCCGTCGTGCATCGTATGCGTTAGCACGAAAGAGCAGATATCGTGTGGATTCAAGAGTCCGACTGACAGGAAGAAGGGGTCTTTCTCCTTGTAGTTCTGGAGAAAACCGATTGCACTGCGGGTCGAAGCAATGTCTCCGGTCTCAGCCGTATTCCGTGGATCGGGGCAGATATGGTGGAAACTCTGTGCGACATCTCTGCCGGGAATATGCCATTTCCCGCTGTAGTAGGCGTTGTAACCATTTTTGTTCAGCCATTGTCCCAGGTCCGGCATGGATGGAACCATGTTGGCACCGTTAGTTACTACTCCGTTTTCGGGTGTGTGGCGTCCGGTAAACCAACTCGCACGCGCTGGACAGCAGACTGGATTCGCGCTATAGGATTTTGTAAAGCTGATTCCCCTTGCTGCAAGCCGGTCCATACAGGGTGTCTTCACGTCATTACACCCCAGATGCCCAAGGGCTTCCGCGCTATGCTGGTCGGTCGTAATCAGAAGAATATTGGGTCTTTGTTCCATCGCTTATGACGCCTCCTTCTTGAGGATCACTGTCCGGCGCGTACTCACTACGAGAAATAATCGCCCATTTGCATCTACATAATAACAGGTGGGAATAACGGATTCTCCGTAGTGGCAATACACATCGGCAGTCACAGCACTTTGATCTGTTGTGATCTCCGATGTCCCGCGATATACCAGAAACTGGTTTTCCCGGATCATCGAGAATTCTTCTATCAGGTCAAATGTGTACTTTGCAGTGTCCTTTCTGGCACTTAGCCGCTGGACTGCGTCAAAAAGACACCAGTCGGCGGTATAGGGGCCAAGCGTTTTTGAGCGCACAGGCTCTTTGCCATCCATCAAAAGTCGGCTATTTTGGATTTCCCCTTTCTGGGTGTATTCAACCAGTCCTTTTCCCGCCGCGGTCCCGTTGGAATACTTTAGCGTCCAGGTCTTTGGAGATGTGAGTGCGTTGTTCTCGCATTGTGCATTAATCTCTGTTGTGTTATCGAACTTAAGGTCCGAGCAGGTGATTCCCAAATGACGGTCTTCACCTTCATTCCTGGCGGAAATCCTGAGCGTAGCCTCAGGCTCGTGAGACCTGCTCCCTCGCGTCGTCCGAATGTTCATCCAGTAGATGTCGTATGTCTGCTCTCCCGGCGCCTCCGGATCAAAGGCTCCGGCGGGCAAACCGTATTTGTTCAATACCCTCTTTGTATGGATATATTCCCAGGGCTCAGCCATTTCCGCGCTCCTTTCCGAGAAAGGCTCTCAATGAACGACATTCAGATTCTACGACATACTTAGGGGGAGTGCAAGTACCATCTGGTATGGATTCCAAAGGGTGTTGGAAAACGCTCTATGCCCTACTTTGGCTGGGCTTGACCTGCAAAGGCTAAGTTGCTATTGTATCGGGCGCGAATTGTACTGCAGGAGCAACTGATGGAGGACAGATAATGTCGAATGAAAAGCCGAATGTGCTGGTGATTCAGCCCGACCAGCACCGCGGAACTGTGATGGGTTGTGCAGGTGACTCGCAGGTGAAAACGCCGAATCTGGACCGCCTTGCGTCGGAGGGGATCCGGTTCTCGCGCTGCGCCTCGTCCAGCCCTGTGTGTTCCCCATTTCGGGGGACGATGCAGACCGGATTGTATTGCCATACCCACGGCGTGGATGTGAACAATATTCTGCTGAATCCCGAGCTGATCACATTTGCCGATCTGTTTGCGGATGCTGGATATGCCACAGGCTATATCGGAAAGTGGCATCTGGATGGGTTTAAGCCCAGAGGATGGGGTGGATTTATTGAGCCAGGTCCCAGGCGAGCGGGATGGCAGGAATGGCACGGATACCAGAAAGGGCACGAGTTTTTTGAAGTCTGGGACTACAACGAGAATCGCGAGAGGGTGCGGATCGAAGGCTATGACTGGGAGCCGACGTGGCATACGGATATGGCTCTGGACTTTGCAAAACGGAATCGCGACGCCGGTCGTCCTTGGCTCTACTATTTGGGATATGGCCCGCCGCACAAGCCCGAACAGTGTCCGCAGAAGTACCTGGATATGTACGATCCAGATACCTTTGAGCTGCCAGATGATGTGAAAGGACGGTTTGGAGAGCGGGAACGCGAGCTTCGGGGGCTTTACCAGATGTATTACGCTCAGGTAACGGCGGTGGATGTGGAGATCGGACGTGTGATGGCTGGCCTGGAGGAACTGGGAATTGCAGACAATACGATCGTGGTCTATGTAAGCGATCACGGCGATAAGCTGGGCAGCCACTGCGAACCCGATGAGCGCAACTTTCGAGGCAAGGGAAGTCCCTTTGCGACCGCATTTCGCATTCCGTTCATCGTGCGATGGCCCGATCGCATCAAACCAAATCAGGTGTGTGATGCGCTGGTGAGTAGCGTGGATCTCACGCCCACGATTCTGGACCTGGCGGGACTGGAGGTTCCCGATGTGATGCAGGGCGACAGTATGGCGAGCTGGTGTCTGGAGGGGAAAGGCGTGAAGAACGACTGTGTATATATGGGACTCCGAGGCGCGACCCAGCCCGATGGATGGCGTGCCGTATGGGATGGTCGCTACGTGTTTTCACCAGGTATTCACAATGTCCTGTATGACCACGAATCCGATCCGCTGGAGATGGTAAATCTCATCGACGCGCCACAGACTTCAGGTGAGAAGAAGCGGTTAGCAGGGCTACTCGTACAGATGGCAGAGAAGACGGAAGATCCGATGCTGCAGGAGGTGAAGGGGCTTTGCAGTATGTGATCATCCCTGACCGTCATCGCGGCCATACGCACGCTCCCACGCCTTCACCCGTTCAAATAACACGCCCACGCGTTCTTGATATCTTTCATCCCCAATCTGATTATAAAACTCCTTCGGATCCTCCGATAGATCAAAATACTCTCCTGCCTCACCCTGATATACATTCAACTTTTCCGTCTCCGTCCGAATCATCTGAGTATCACCAATCTGACTGAATACCGCATCCCGCCAATCATCAGGGGCTGTCTCTCCATCCAGCAATGGTTTCAACGACTGTCCGTGTACAGAGTCGGGAACCTCAGCTCCAATCAAATCACAAATCGTCGGAAATAAATCAATGTGTTCTACGAATTCCCCCCGCACGCCCGATCGAATTCTGGGATCAGAAATCAACAACGGCACATGCACTGAAGCCTCTCGCATATTAAACTTCAAAAACATCTCGTGTTCCCACATCTGGTCGCCGTGATCTGCTGTCCAGATTACAATCGTCTCGTCCCTGATTCCCAACCGATCCAGTGCATCTAAAACCATCCCACAATACCCATCCACAAGCTCAATCATCCCATAATATCCCGCAATCACCTGCCGCAGTTCCACGGGTGTCAAATGCGCCCACTCTTTTCGTTTTCTCAAAATATCACTGTGGGGCAACGGCGCATCAGCAGGTGCTTGCTCTGGTAATTCGATCTTTGACTGATCAATCTTTTCATAAATTTCTTTGGGCGGGTAAAATGGGGGATGAGGCTCCGTAAAACTCGTCCAGGACAAAAACTTCTCCCCTTTACTGACGGCTTCTTCAATCTGTCGAATCGACTCCGTGGCCACATGATATCCCCAATACTGCTCCCGACTTCGCGGACTTGGCCCGCCAGATGACCGCCGCAATACGCCCTCATTTTCCCAGTCGTATCGGGCGAGCATATTCTCAGGCATTGTCTCGCGCCACATCTGTTGTGTTATTTCTGGCTCATAGCCATTGTCCATATCGGGATCTTTCCAGTGCATATGTCCCAGATGGAATCGACGATAATTCAGGGGTTGCACAGCGTGTGCGATAGTGTACATCCCCGGATAGGGCATTGAGTTATTGGTAAAAACGCCATGTGTATGGACATATTTGCCGGTTGCCAAACTGTGCCGCGCTGGCGAACACACGGGTGACTGTGTATAACACTGGTCAAATCGCACACTCTTTTCGGCCAGGCGATCTAGATTGGGCGTATGAGCCAGTGGGTTCCCCAGGCATCCCAATGCGTCAAATCTGTGATGATCGCTCATCAAAACAAGTACATTCATCGATAAATCTCCTTTCAATCAACTCCTCGTTCGATTTCTCCATTGGTTAAGCGCGAGGAGCATGCTGTCTCTGGTTTCGGAGTTCAGACTCTGAGCCAGGTTGTTGCGTTCATACGGGTCGTCCGCCAGATCAAAGCAATGTGTAATGTCATTCTCGTTCCGTTTCGTAATTAGCTTTACGTCACCCCTGATAATGCAATCATCTTTGTGTTCGATGAAGACATCGGTTGCGATATCTGGCTCTCCGGTCATGCAGGGGAGTAGAGAGCGTCCTTCAGTTTTTCCTGGATTTTCAGCATCGGCCAGATGGAGAATTGTGGCGAATAGATCTACGGTAGATACTGGTTTCTCAACAACACATTGTGCTGTTCCGGGTACGCGGATGAGCAGGGGGACGCGAACAGACTCATCGAACATAACGCCTTTTCCGAACAGGCCATGACAACCGGCCATATCTCCATGGTCAGATGTGAAGATGACGACAGTATCATCTGCCAGTCCAGTCTTTTCCAGTGTTTTTAATACGCGGCCAAACGCGGTGTCCAACTGAGAGATTTCCCCAAAGTACCGCTTCCTGAATTCTTCAACACCGTAGTCCGCATTCCAGCCTATATTCTTGAACCAGGCGTCGTGGTCTGTGTTGGGTGGGTTATCCAGTACGGACTTGTCATATCGCTGCATGTCGGTCATCGGGGGCGAACACGGAGGGTGGGGTGCTTGATACGACACGGCCATGAAGAATGGGGACTTCGGGGATGATAGCGATTCCAGTTCTTCGCAGACAATATCTGTCAAGCCATCGGTTTCGTGCCCACGAAGCTTTACGGGGGTGTCGGGATCATCGTACCAGATCAGTCCGGCATTGTGATCTACATGATGGCTTTCCCACCCAATGAAGTGTTGAAAGCCTCCCCGCAGTCCTGGCGGGACCCACCCGTTCTGTTTTTCACCGCTCAAATGCCATTTCCCGATATAGTGCGTGTCATAACCTGCCCGGTTCAGGTGATGGGCAATGGTCGGCTGATTCACGGGGAGGCGCATACCATTTCCTGTAACGCCGGTTTGGCTCGGGTATTGACCGGTGAGCAGGCAAGCTCTGTAGGGGGTGCATAGCGGTACATTCGTATAAGCGCGATTGAATTGCGCGTTTTTTTCGGCGAATTGTGATAGATTGGGGGCGTGAACGATCTGGTTCCCATAGAACGGCAACCATCTGGCGCTAAGCTGGTCGGGAAATATGAACAGGATGTTTGGTCTGTGTATCATGTATTCGGGGTGGGGGAGAGGTCGATCCTTTTTTAGTTGCTTTTGAAAGGGTCGCTCAAAACAACGAGGGTGATGAGATCGCGCAGGCCCTTATTTTTTTCCTGTACATCTTGCTCTATTGCATCAATCGCTGGTCGATCAGTAATGCCCAACTCGCGACCAATCGCATAGGTCAGCAATTTTTCTGTCAGACAGCGCGTGAACTCTGCGTGGCGCTTTGCCACTATCTTGCGAAATTCGACGAAGGATTGGAAGGTCTCGCCACTCGGCAATTGTCCCGAGGGATCAATCGTTGCGCTTCTGGTATAGTGGGTTCGCCAACCGCCGATCGCATCAAAGTTTTCCAGCGCGAAACCAGGGGGATCAATTTTGCTATGGCATTGGGCACAGGTCGGCATCTCGCGGTGCTTGACCAGTTGATCTCTGATGGTCGTTGCCCCGCGCGTGTCTGGCTCAATCTCGGGCACATCGTCCGGCGGTGGCGGCGGTGTGTATCCCAACAAATTTTCCAGCACATAAATCCCGCGCACCACGGGCGAAGTATCTACGCCATTGGCCGAAGCCATGAGAAAACTGCCCTGGCCCATCAAACCTCCGCGTGGCGTCCCGATGAGGGGAACCCGGCGAAAATGATCTCCCTCAATACCTTCTATCCCATAATGCCGGGCGAGTTCCCGATTGAGAAAGGAATAATCAGCAGAAAGAAATTCGCGGGGCGAGAGATTGTTATCGAGTACGTGCCGAAAAAACGTCTCTGTTTCAGTCGCCATAGCAGGGCCGAGGTTGTCGCGAAAATAGACTCTAAAATCGGGGGAGGGTGGCATCTCACCAATATTGTCATAGTGGAGCCACACGCGAATGAAATTTTTAACAAAGCGGTGCGATTTTGTGTCTTTGAGCATGCGATAGATCTGCTTACTGAGCGTGGCCGGGTCGCTGAGTTTATTCTGTTGGGCAAGTGCTATCAGTTCATCATCCGGTGCAGAAGACCACAAAAAATAGGATAATCGAGCCGCCAGAGAATAATCGTCCAGAGCGCCCTCGCCTTCATGCAAAAACAGAAAAGCAGGCGAACTGAGAATGGTCTGAAAACCCAGTTGTAATGCGGTTAACGGCTCCATGCCATTGCTGAGTTTTTCATGCGCAAGCGACTCAAATGGTGCCAGTTCTCCGGGCCGCAAGGGCCTGCGAAAAGCGGCTGTGGCAAATGCACGCAAACGCTCTGAAATGCGCTTTTGATCCAGGTCCTCGGGTTTTAGGTCGCCATACATCAACTGATGTCCGCGTGGAGGCCAGTCTTTCTCTTGAGGACCACTAACCTGAATTTCCCAAATCCTTAGCTTAGGCCCGCGATAAACCTTGAGCAGCGCGTGATTTCTTTTATTTCCCGCTTTCTGATCCACAAAGGGCAAGATTTCGGGTTTTGGATTTTTTGCTCTGGTAAGTTTGCGTACCAGGGCTTTGGTTGCCAGCGTTCCATTGCGAAAACGAACCTCGGGCTCAAATCCTTTTTCCAGATAAACATCCCATTCAAACCATTGAGGCGCTTCGCGGGTCAGTTCAACGGTTGCAAGCGTGTATTCGCGCGTAATATTGCCCGTGCTCTCTACACTGCCTTTGCGATCTACTGCCGCCAACTCCAGCACAAGCGGATCGCCTTTGGAAAAATCGTTGAGTTCTCTGTCATAATGATGATTGCGATCAATTGCTGCCGCCTGTACCCTTATGGTGTAGGTACCACTGACAGGGGCGCCACCATTCGCCAGCGGATAAAAGCCAATATGACCACCGCGGTAGTGACGTCCAGTGAGATCATCGTATCCCGTATCTGACACAAACCGAAAGCGATCCTCTCTAAAGACCTTGGGCAAGGACAAGGAATTGGCCTGTTTGTTTGTAAAATAGAAGGGTGATTTTTGCACGTAAGTTTTGGCTTCGGGTCTGGCTTCAAAATGCGTGGCGCGTGTGACGGCTTCTTCTGCAACGCGCAAATAGTGATCGAGCAACATGCCCGACGTGACAAGCCCGGCAGCATTGTTATCAAAGCCCTTGACTTTCACTTCGGGCGGAAAATCCTCCGTCGGATCCCAGGCTTCCATATTCAGACCGAGTAAATCGCCGAGTGTCTGGCGATATTCCCAGGCGTTGAGCCGTCTCAGAGGTGTGCGCTGTCCTTTGCCCGACAATCGCATACGCGCTTCAGCAATTGATGTTGTAATCATCTGAACAGTGGCGAGCACCTCATCTTTACCCGGCTGCATCTGACGCTTCGGTGGCATCGACTGCAGGTTGAGCTGATCGACAATATCCTGCCAGAGTTCTAATTCTTTGAAGTTGGCGATTGTCTCGGAGAACTGATCAAAGCGCCGATCGGCTTTTTGCACGCTTGGACCGTGGCACTTGACACAATATTGTGTGAGAAATGCCCTGGGTAGTTCTGCCCAGACAGAATGCGCGCATAGCGTGAAGGCAATGACCATCAAAATTCGTTTCATGAAATCTCCATCGCAGAAAAGGTCCCTGTGCTTTTGCCAAAGCTGTCTCGCTCTACACCAAACCACTGCAAGACGGAAAGCCAGAGATTTGACAGTGGGATCCGTTTGTGTGCCTCAGCAGGACATACGAGATGTCCCTGATGTCTCAAACCGCCTCCAGCGAGAATTACTGGCAAATTCCTATTGGAATGCCTTGAGCCATCGCCCATGCCACTTCCCAGAACGACCAGCGTGTCGTCAAGCACATTTGCTTCTTTGAGGCGATCCATAAAACGACTAAACTGAGTCAACAAATATTTTTCTACAATCTGCAGGTCTTTCAATCGCCCCTCCTCCTGGCCGTGATGCGAAAGACCGTGATATCCTCCGAGGTTGAGTTCGGACGTCTTAAAGCCCATGGGGATTTCAAAGGTCACAACCCGTGTCGAGTCTGTCTGTAATGCCAGTGTTAGCAGATCGTAGAAAAGCGGCATTTCCTCAATTTGCATCCGTTCGAGGTCTTCCACGGGTTCGATTGGAGATTCGGGCTTGGGTCTGTCGAGCCATTCGCGCGACATTTGCAGGCGACGCTCGACGTCGCGCACCGAAGTCAGGTATTGATCGAGCTTACCGCGGTCCGCCGCATTCAACTGCCCATCGAGTGTCTTTGCCGACTCGATTAAGGCGTCAAGCACACTGCCCCGATTTGATAACGCACGGCGCTCTGCGCTTCGCATAGCTTCATCATTCTGTACAAACAAAGCCTGAAAAATGCGGGCGGGATTGTTAATCGGTGCCACGTTTACGCCCGACCGCGTCCAGACCATGTCTGTGCCCCTGCCCAGCCCTGCAGTAATTGAGGGAAAGCGCGTTGTACTGCCCACATACTCAGCCGCTACCTGGTCCAGTGTCATATTTTTTTCGGGGAAACCTGCGGCTTCTTCCTTGCGTATGCTGCTCAGAAATACATGTACGCCGGAGTGCCCACCGCCCGTACCGTGATCGAGATTTGAAAAGATAGTAAAATCATTTCGGTGTGAATCGATATACTTCAGCGTCAGGCTCGTTTCATAGTCCTTACCGGACTGCTCGGGAAAAAATCCACCCGGCCAGAATCCCAGATGATTGCCCACGCAGACCAGACGCCTCGGATTCGCCGCACCGTACACCATGTTGCTTTCTAAGAAGGGCAAAGATAGTGCTACGCCAGCGCCCTGTAAGAAGTGCCGACGATTAACCCGCGCTTGCAAAAGTTCAGAGATGACGTTCATGCTTATCCTCTTCTATATTAAGTTAGGATCTCTATGCCAAAATTCGTTCTAATATAGCAGGTAATAAAATCTTTTGTCAAGCCGGCGATTGATGTCTTCGCCTTGCGCTTCACTCGCATTGGCGATATTCGATCTGTTCGATTGCTTGGATGCGATCAGCCCTTGACCTGGAATCAGGATCACGATGGTTTGCAAATCGTTTTGCCCGACGAGAAACCAAACGATCAGGCGTATGCATTTAAGATCGAGATAGACGGTGAGATTGATTTGGAGATGTAACATCATTGGATAGGGGTTCAGATTGTCGTTCTTCCCTGATACAGTAATGGATGTATGATCCCAATCGCGTCAATCTCAGACTGGAGATCGGCGGGGAGGGGACCACGCTCAATGGCGTCGATATTCGATTCGACTTCATGAGGATTTTTGAAGCCAGTCACAATACATTTGAGACGCTGCTCAGGCAGTAGCCAGCGCAGGGTGAGTTCCGGCAACTCCAGACCCGATGATGCCTGGATGTCCAGGTATTTGCAATAAGCGCGGTGGAAGCCTTCATCCATCCATTCGGGAAGATGGTTACGCCAGTCTGACCTGGCAACGGCAAGCCAGCCCTTCATAAACATCGCACCACCAACCACTCCTACGCCCTCTTTTTCGGTAAGGGGAAGCAGAAAGCGAGTAGCGTTGCGATAAATCGGATTGTATTGGTGTGCGACCATCATTGAGTCCAATTCCGTGGCGCTGACCAGCCGAGCAAGGCGTCGTGCATCTTTACCAGTGATGCCAATGAAGCGTGTCTTGCCTTGTTTCTTTGCAATGCGAAGAAACTCCAAACAGGGTGCCGCCGGAAAGTCATACTCTTCCTCGTCTATAATCAGCGGTCCTCCGTGGGATATGGCAATCTCTTTAGGCACAGGATCATCTGACCACCACTTTCGCTGATCTGCCTCATGTAGCTGGATCAGATCCACATAGTCGGTCTGAAGCCTGCCCAGACTCTCTTCAAATTGTCGCATGAGAGAATTGACTGTGCGGTGTCCCCCCGGGTCTTTTACACCACCTACCTTGGTCGCCAAGAATACCTTTTCCCGGCGACCTCGCAATGCCTCACCTAACATACGCTCATCTTTGCCTTTGCCATAGGCGGCAGCCGTATCGAAGTAATTGATCCCCCGGTCAACTGCCAGGGCAATACATTCGTTTACACCTTGTTGGCCTTGGCCAGCCATAAAAGCTGTGCCCAGACCAAGTTCGCTGACATTCACGCCCGTATTTCCAAGTGCTCGACGCTTCATATGAATACCGTACTCCTTTCGCCGTCATGTTGCTTTTCTCGCATACACGCCGGCAGTCAAACATTGAACGGAATGACTCTGTCAATTCAAGTGGTTGTCCAGGAATCCCAATACTCTCGCGAAGGCGGCTTTCACTCGAGGGTCCCACCAGCGTCCATCGAATCCGTGACCGCCGCCCTCAATTGTAACCATCTCGTGATCTACGCCCGCCTCCTTCAGACGGTTCTGCATACGCACAGACAGTTCGTAAGGCACGTCGGTGTCGTCTGTCCCGTGTAGCAACAGCGTTGGCGGATAGTTCGCATCGATGTTTTGATCTGGGCAGTACGGCGTGAAAAACTCGGGATCCTTCGCAGGATCGACGCCGAGTTCATCTGCGTTCGACCGAATCCATCCAAACGCATCGCGGACGTCTGCTATGATCTCCGGTAGTTTGGTCTCAGGGGTGAGCCGGTAGTCGATCGAGATGACTTTGTATCCCGCATCCACGTAGCGAGCCGCGTGGCTCTGACCGTTTTCTCGACTGCCCATTATGAGTGCCCCGCCGTGAATCCACACTACGGCGGGGGATATTTTGGCCATCTCTTCCGACGAGTACACGTCGAGATGGATGTCGCAGTCTGTCGTCTTCTTGAAGGCGTAGGTTCGGCGTAGGAGTGTAAAAATAGGTTCCGGCAAAGTTATCCTCGTTATTGAAGAAGCCCCAGATGATCCAGCTTTTGCCGAAGGCCGTCGGCTCCAGTATAGGTGTGTCCGGCTATGCCCAATCTGGTCGCCGCTGCCACATGTCCGGCTTTGTCGTCTATGAACAGAGCCTGTCCCGGAGTTGCGCCCACGGTATCCAGGGCTGTGAAGTAGATGTTGGGATCGGGTTTTGTAAACCCGACCTCTGAGGAGTTGATGATGTAATCGAAATCCTCGGCGATGCCCAATCGCCGAAGATCTGAGGGTAATCTCGATGTCGCATTGCTGATGAGGACTAACTTAGCCTTTTCCCGACAAGTCCGCAAGATCTCCAGGACCTCCAAATCGACTTCTCCCGGCGATGCGGACCAGAGTTCAACCGCGCGCTCCGCGTCGGCTTCCGGGAAGTCCTTGCTGAGCAGGTCCGCAATTCTCCGCCGCCACTCATCGTCAGAGATTCGTCCTGTGATCACCAGGGGGAGCAAGTCATCTGAGAATGCAATCCCGAAAATGGCTCCTTCGGGTAACCCGGTTGCACGCTCAGCCTTTCGGTGTATTTCAGGGGACCAGATCCGAATTACCCCATCAAGGTCTGTCAAGATTACGTTCGTCATTTCAATCAGGTTCGACCGCATTCTCCAAAATGGTAAATTTGCGCCGATCAGAGTCGATTTCTGCTTGAATCCCATACGGAAGAACGAACATCGGATCTGTGTGCCCAAAATCCATCTGCGTAATTATGGGGAGCGAAGTCAGTCCTTCCTCGTCAGCGACTATCTGAAGTATGGCGTCGTCATAAGCGTGAAACGAATCAGGCGACAACTCGTGGCCACCTGGTCTTCCAAAGAGAATTCCACTCAAAGATGGAAGAATATCCATCGCAGCAAGAGACCGGAAAAATCGGGTTACCGTACTTGGCGGCGGTGTTTCTTCAGACGTTTCGATAAAGAGTATCGCACCTTTCCACACTTCCTTGTCAGGCCAAACGTCTGTACTTCTTATCCAGTCGAGAACTTCGAGGCAACCACCTATGAGGTGTCCTTCCGTTTGCCCTTCTCCCTGGAGATACTGCCAACCCGCAGAGCCTTGAAGGATCCTCTTTCTTTTTTGATTCGCAGGATTTGCCCAGTCAAGACGTTCGACGGTCCAGCCATCTCGATTCTCCGGTATTTCACCAATATTTCCAGAATCAAATAAGGTCCGTCTAACGGAGTTCACCATGTAGGGAAACAACCCACCGTTCTCGGCAAATCCTGCCATAATTGCTGGACCATAAAAGGAGACAATGCCCGCCTTTAGGCACGCAAAGTGGGAAACGGTCGTATCGGAATATCCCACGAAGGGCTTCGGATTCTTCCTGATAAGATCAAGGTCCAGGTGACGAAGAATTCTAATCGAGTCATCGCCGCCAATAGTCGATATAATTCCTTTGATTTCTGAGTTTGAAAAGGCTTCCATCAAGTCATCCGCACGCGCTTTTGGATTCTCAGAGAGCCATTTTGGCTCTCTGAGTGTATGAGGCATCTCGATTACGACCAGGCCAAATGCTTCTTCCAGTTGTTTTTTTCCAGCTTCATATCGATGTGGAATTAGCCCCGGTCCACCCCATGACAGAGATACAGTGGCTACCTTATCTCCCTCTTGAAGCTTTGGTGGTTTAGTAAGCGATGGTTTCATTTTAATCTGTTCGGTTTCACCCAGACTGAAACATGGCTGTGACTTACGCCAGTAAATGGCTCTTGATCCCAACCTGCCCAGCGTTCCACTAATATCATTCCAGCAAGCTGAGCCATCAAATCGAGCTCCGCTGGCCAGACGTATCTAAATGGTGTAGAAAACAGCTCTATATTGCCATCGACGATTCGGGCGTGATGAGACGTTAGACCCTGCGAGACAACATCATACTCATCAACACCCCAATGCTTTTCGCTGAGGTCGTAAGCGAGTAACGTCTCACTTTTCGCCAGGCGCTGAAGCTGAGGAACCATAACTTCGATAACGAAATGGCCTCCAGGCTTGAGATGCACTGCCGCATTACGAAAGCAAGCTACTTGAGACGTCTGTGTCGTGAGGTTCATGATTGTGTTGAACACGAGGTATACCAAAGAGAACGAGCCATCAACAATAGTTGTCGAAAAATCGCCAATCGTTACATCAACTTCTTCGCCATCTTGCTTCAACTTAAGCCTCTCGATCATTGCCTTGGACATGTCCACACCATGCACAGGGACTCCTCGCCGGGCAAGTGGCAATGCGATTCGCCCTGTGCCAATGCCGAATTCAAGGGCACTTCCATCACCCGAAAGCTTGACAAGAAAATTGACGATAGGATCAACTACTGCAGGATCGAACATCTCGGCATCATCATCGTACGTCGCCGCTCTTCGTTCATTAAAGTAGCTGTCATCCATAATCTACCTCTACGAGAATTGTCCAAAAAAATATTGTTTGTAGCTCCACCAAAACGGGTCAAGCCCACTTGACTAAACGAAAACCCCGTGCGTGGGAAATGCACACGGGGCTGAAAACACGAATTTATCCTCAGGCTTCTATTCATCTTACCCACTCCTCAATGAACCCGACATACTCAGGCACAGGCATCATTTGTAGATCTTTGTCCCTAAAGCCCTCGGCCTCTCTCTTTTGATAAAAGTCCGCCATAAACTCGTTGAACTCATCTGTTCACTTAGCCCGTTTCCATTTTTGTATGGATCCATCTCGTTCGTGGATGACGACATCCCTACCCTTCGAAATCTTGCTTGCGTTTCTTTCGGCAGCGGACTTAGTGCTGTAGATTTTTGAAGCTTTGGAATTCCCTTCCTTCTTGACTGCCCAACCATCTTTTCTTGAGATGACATGCACTCTTTGGCCATTGGTTGCTTGTGAATTTCTTGCCATGGCAGGTCCTTTCTCATCTTCGCAGGTGCCTATCTAAGTCTTCTGACAATATATCAAAATGTGTAGATAAACGAAAGCGATTAGCCCCCTTTTTTTTATTTTTTTACACACTATGCTTGCTGTCACTTCCCATTCTTGGTAGCAACGAAGATCATCTCTTTTTCGTGTTCGGAATTCAGGGTCTCGTCTGTCCAATCCCCTTTGACATCGACATCTTGAAAGCCTGCCAATTCCAGCATCCACATCAGTTCATTTCGATGGTACCAGTGCGTCTGTCCGGTGTGAATTTCTTCCTTTATGAGACGATTACCTTCGTATAGTTCATATCGCCGTTCTCGGACAGCATATTGCGCCACCGTATCTTCAAAAATCTTGTGGTGGTAAACCAGCAGACGCTTTCTGTCTTCAAGCTCCTTGTTGGCGATCTGTTTCCACTCGCCAGGCCATGCGTGAATCTCTTTGGGGCCCCAGTAATAAAAACTATGGGCTGGGGCAACATTAAAGGCGAGAATTCCACCAGGCTCCAAATGAGCGTGGCATCGGCGGAGCGTTTCCAATGCCGCTCGCCGCCCCATTACACACTGGAAACCGCCGCACGGGATATAGATGGCATTAAAACGATTGGGGAGATCCAACTGCTGCATTTGCTGCTCATAGAGCACGGGGTCCAGCCCCATCGCGTTCGCATGCTGGCGACATACAGATAGCATATCGCCCGAAATGTCCACCCCCTGTACATCAAATCCTTCTTGCAAAAAGGTCAGTAGTAACCGCCCCGCTCCGCATCCCAGTTCCAGGGTCTTACCTCCAGTTTTCTCAAGGATACCTCTGTAGAATGACTTGTCTCTGCGGGGGTCTGACGTCGATATCGTAGCCCAATGAAGTGCGGAGAGTCCAGTATATAGATCTCGTTCATCGAATTTCATGAAAATATCCTCCAAAATGTTTAAAGATTCACCAATGATTTAGCCTATAAAAACACTTTAAAGGATGCATTTTTGAGGAGGCATGGTATGCTTTCAATAAGATAAAGCGGAGACATTCAGTATCCGGGTTTTGTTTTTCCGCTTCAAAAAAGATTCCCTTGTGCGCGGGAATTGCGGCCTATCACCGTGATCGGCTCGGCCATTCCTATACAGACATTGCCACTCACAAGGTTCCAGTCACTGTGCCCACTCTCGACGATGCCTCGCGTCTGGCACGGTGTGTCGCCTCCAACCGTCGGAGATTTGTCAACATCATCGGCGCAACGGTTGCCCTGAACAAGAAATCTTTTGGCATTGTGCAGACGCAGGGCGGGATAAGTTCCTGGCTCCTTCCAGGAATTGCTACGGAGGATGTTCCCGACGATCACATGTTCCACGCCATCGCTTGCGTTAATGCCCCATTTGCCATTCTCTGAGCATACATTGTTGCTGATGATGTTGTGATGATCCTCCCCGTGCCCTACACCGCCGATGCCACTGTGTTCGTTGCCTGTGAACACGCTATCGCTGCATATAGAGTCGCGCACATGGCCGCAGAAGTACAGACCGTCTCCGCCGTTTCCAATGGCGATGTTGTGTGACCAAATGCTGCGTTCCAGACCTGTACCGGGATGGTATCCGTGTCCGCGACAAAAGCGAACCTGACAGTGGGTGACCTGCGCATCCGAGCCGCCCTGCACACTGATGCCGTCACTCGGCCAGTCGATGACCGCTACATTCTGGATGCGTACACCTCTACAGTAGATAGTGTGTACAGCGCTGTAAGTGAAGTCTTGCCACCAGCGCCCTTTGGGATCTCTCGATCCGCGTAGCGTCAGATCGCGCAGGCTCACGTCATCTCTCCTAACAGCGGTAATGCCCGGGAAGAGGCCGACGATCTGGGCACCCTCTTTCACCCTCAGGCCCCTGTTCAGTGGCTCACTCAAGCGAACGAGGTTGCCCTTTATCGACCTCACCAGCGCGTGGGTTCCATCCCACCATTGGCGAGGACGGTCGGTCAACCCGACGCCATCGTCTGCTACAAAAGGCACTCGTCCGCGCAAGTAGATGTTGCGGGAACCTTTGCGGGCATCTCGAATCAGGAATAGTGCCCTGGGTGCAGCTATCGTCAGTTCAGTCGCTGATCCATCGCCGATGAGGCTTATGCCACTTCGGAGGACAATTGACTGACGTAGCCGCCATTTGCCTGCCGGAATCCGAACGCTCCCACCTCGCTCGCCAAGGGCGTCAATCGCCTCCTGAATCCCCGAGGTAGCCGAATCCTGATCGAGAGATGCCGTGATTATTTTGCTCATCATAGGCTTTCAATACCTTTTCATCAGGGCCTGTATCCCATAATCGTACCCATCTATTGGTTTATGTGAATGGGGTGTAGTTCTCGGTTACTTTTGCGCCCTTATGTTTTTTATCACACAAAAAACAACCTGCGCTCATAACCGTGCTGTTATACGCTGGCAGAAATTCAACTCTACTGGTTTAGCCCATCTATCAATTCCATTCGGATGAAGTCGAACTCGCCTCCATTTGTCCTATTCATATAGTGTTCAACTTCCCTAAAACCAACTCGTTTATATACCTTGATTGCTCGTTTATTGAAAGCCGCAACATGAAGTTGGATGGTTTTCGGTGAGAATCGAGATTGTGCAAAAACCAAACCTGCGCGAACAAAATCTGCCCCTAAACCTTTACCCGTTAGATCTGGATGAAGTCCTAAACCAAAAATCACTACGCCTTCTTTGTTCTGGAACGCAAAGAACCCCACTAATTCGCCTGCGCCATCTCGAACAGCGAACATGGACTCGCCCCGAAGAGCAGGATTAAGAAGCTCTGCTAAATCTTCGGGATCCGCTTCAGGATCATAAAAGGCGTATTCATCCTCATAATGCCATGAAGCAATTTTCTCAGCATTTGATTGATCCAATGGTTCAATGTAGAATTGCATCAGAACAGCTCCATAGATTTTCCTGCTGGCGTATAACGTTATGCCGGTTTGCGAACCCACAAAGCGGGTTGTCGTAGGCCAAGGCGCCACCAGCACCGCAGCGGAACACCGTGTTGTTAGCCGAAGTCGATCTATTTTCAAAGTTACATTTTTCTCACTATGAAGTATGCACGTCTGCCCAGCTCATAGGGCTCGCAATCCAGTGACGAAAAAGTATCGCACACCTCGAAACCTACCTCGGAAAAGAGGAATGTCAACTCTCGAAATCCATAGACCTGCATGGAGCTTGTCTTCGTCTCGGAAATTCCGTTCGCAACCAGAGTCCATTCAGTATCAATCCGGCTCTCCGTGTGTCTGTATTTTATGTCCTCCAGGACAGTTGTTTCACCTACTTTGCTCCAACTGCGAAGCTGGAGTCTTGGGAGTATTGTTTCAGCGACGTTGGGAATATCCAGAGCAAATTTCGAACCAGTCTTGAGCGTTCGATGCACTGCCTCGAGGAATCGCCTATTTCCGTCGTCGTCGAAGTATCCGAAACTTCCCCAAAAACAGAATGCTGCATCAAATGTCTCAATCCAGGACAGATCCCTCATATCCATCTCAACAAGCTCAAGACCAGGATTCGCTCCTTGTGAAGCGGATTGCGCCTCTTGAAGAAGGACGGTTGTAATGTCAACGCCGGTTACTTTATAGCCTCTCTCAGCCAGCGGAATCGCCAATCTGCCATTGCCACACGGCACATCGAGAACCCGACATCCTGGCTTCAAATTGAGCACGCGCACCAGAAAGTTTACCTCTTCTGAGGTACGCTCTGCTCGCATGTTTCTTTGAACGTCGAGCCAGTTTCCAGAAAAAAAGGTGGTCCACCACTCATTACTCACGTTTCGCCTCACTGCACAAGGTTACGTCTTGTCGGCAACATTCAATCCTTTCAATCGTATCATTCGCGATATGCATCCACCTTTCATTAGAATGCTCGAATGCCTTTAAAGCATTGAGAACTTCATCATCTGGGTAAATAACATCTGTGAAGCGAAACAGGGCTTGCGGCAGACTTGATGTATCATTTAACTTTTTGAGCCAGAAATCTCTGTAAATCAATAAATAGTGGTTCTCAAGTTCCAATACTTTTTCACATATACTTCGCAATTTTTGCTTTGCATGTGCTTCTTCAGGAATGCAATACTCCCATTGCGTTCTACAGGTTTCCCATATATCGGTCAAAAAATCTGCCCAAGCATCATTGATGTGGTTCCTATAAAGTTGAAATGCTTCACTTTTACCAAGCACATATGAATGTGTTTCGATGGCGACAATAGGGATAATAATTTGATACAAGAGTGCAATTAGGTCTTTGGTACCTTTTGGATACTGTGCGCCATTGAGTGAATAGACTTCCCTCTGATCATATCCGAAGAACTCACCTTCTGGATCGGGGAAGTCCAGTGGATAGATAAGAACCTCCCGGTCGCGAATATCTTTCTGATTGATTACATTCATACAATTTCGGATATATTCGTCAACCGAAGGAATCGGAAATGTATCTCTCACTTCTTCCCCATATACCAAACGACCTATGAGTTTGAAAATACCATTATAGCCTACTGGTTGCCGATCATCTTTAGGAGAAATCCCCAGTTCGATGGGCGTCATCAAATCACATAACCAGCCAATTTGACGCGCTTTGCTTCTTTCTTTTTTGCTGTATCCTCCTTTAAACAGAGGATGTATATCAAGATCGCTGGTCGAGATAGCCGTGCCATTTGCATAGCTGCCCACGAGATAATAACTGCAGATTCTATCGGGAAATATTCGCTCGAAGATACCGATGACTCCCTGTATTATCTGATCGACTTGGGAGTATCCAGTTGAATTCGTCAGCGAAACACTATTTAGCGTATTCTCTAATAGATTTTCATCTTCTTCTGATAATGGCATTTTCACCTCTAATAGTAAGATCGAAAGGACTGACTTGCCTATTCTGTCACAACCGCTTCAGGTGAGACGCGAACTGATGACAATATCAAGTAGGTAAAAGCCACCATCATTATAGCAGCTGAAATCAACAGTGTTGCCTCCCAGCCAAAAGTTTCACCAAGGTAGCCACCTGACAATGCCGCAATCGGAATTATTCCGAATACGACAAGACGCCTGGTGGCATTGATTCTACCTAACAGTCTATCTGGAGTCACTGCTTGCCTCAGGCTAATCTGGCTTATGCTGAAGAGGGTCAAGGCCAGGCTAAAGACTGCCTGGATAGCAATGACGGCTGGGAGCTTCATCCAACCGAAGTGGCCTGCGAAAGGAAGCACGCCCATCGCAATGCCCTCAAGTAGCAACGCAATAATCATCAACCAGCCTGCACCCATCCGCTTTGCAAGTGGAACAGCGGATAGGGCCCCGATAATCGAGGCACCTCCTGCAACAGATCCGATGATTCCCAGCCAGATCGGAGTAATGTCCAGGGTGCGAACAAGAAAAAGTGTCCAAACTGTATGTTGTACAGCACCTGCTGCACTTGCAAGAGCAGTCCCGATAGTCATGGCTCTCAGAATAGGGTGACTGAATAGGGTCGATATTCCCTCCTTAATGGCAGCTATCACCCTTTGGTCCATCCTGGTCCTGATATTATCAGATTCATCAAATCGGATCCTCAATAGGAATAGACCAGATAAGAAGTACGAGACTGAATCCACAAGTATTGCCAACGGTGCACCGAGAATATCGACAAGGTATCCAGCTGCTCCGGGTCCTGCTACATTCGTTGTCGAAGTGCTTAGCTGAAGTCGGGCATTCCCCTCGACCAGATCTTTCCGTTTCACGATGGAAGGCAAAAACGATGTTGAGGCAAGGACGTACATCATCGCGAGTGTACCACTTATAAAAGCCACAATATATAGCAACTCTATGGATAGCCAGCCAAGCAGAGTTGCTGCGGGGACCAGACCTATGATCAATCCCTGTCCGAACGCACTCGCGACCAGTATGGGCTTTCGTTTGGCTCGATCAATCCAGACACCAGCCAGGAGGGCGAAGAGCAGTACTGGAAGATGCGTTGCCGCGTTGAGGAATCCCATTTCCTTCGCGCCAACCTGAAGCGTTATTACTGCAACAAGGGGAAGCGCAAGGTTGGTGACAGAAGAGCCAAGATCCGAAATAGTGACGCTGCTCCAGAGCTTGGCAAAGTCAGAATTGGAGCGCGCCAGCCGAAAGAGGCCGCCCTCAGATGCTCTACTCATTTGAAATACTCTCTTCACGGGTTGTGGCCCTCTCTCGGACGGACTCATTACGGCTTCCGCGCTGATACGAAAAAGTCGGATGGCAGCGTTCCCCGTCCGGAGCCCCGGACCTCCTCATCCGTCCGCTCCAGCATCCGCTCTACGATCAGGCCCGAGGCGAAAACCGCGTTCAAGATGTCCGCCAGGGTGTGCGGAAACTCGACAGCGACCAGATCCTGGTTTCCATACTGGTAGGGACCGGAACTCTCATTGCATTGAGAATACTCCGGGGTACGGTCGCCATACACCCGATTTACCGTCCAGGTCCTGCCATCCTCGCTGTTGAGGGTCCAGGCTGAAATCGGATGCATTTCCCGCAAGACGAGTCGTCCGCCCGGCCGGAGTACGCGACACCAGTTCCGGCACGCCGTCTGTAGGTCTTCATACATCCAGAAGTTGTAGTCCGCATAGACCAGATCGAATCGATTGGCCTCGACCGTCGCCAAACGTTGGGAGTCATCGACAAAGAAGGTGACATCGAGGTCCACCTTGAGAGCGTTCTCTTTTGCCAACTCAATCGCCGTCGCGCTGAAGTCACATCCCCAAACGTTGGCGCCGAGGATGCTCAGAGAAAAGACCTGACTGGCGTCTCCAGCACAGCTCAACACGAGCACGTCGAGGCCACGCACATCGCCGAGCATGTCCAACTCGTCCTGATCGAAGTCGTGCTCGCGGTTTCGGTATTGTGCGTAGTATCGCGGTTTGTTGGTGCTGGCTTCGAACCAGCCGCGATGGCACGCTTCCCATGCGGCGCGGTTCATCTCCAGATGTTCTCGTTTGGATCGCGTCATAGATGATGTTCTCCAGCAAACTGGTTTCTAACGATCTACCCAGTCAAGAATGGCTTGCCTGAGAGGAACGGCGCGAATATCGATTGGTTGTATCTATCGAATTGTTTGAAGCTCAGACTCGGATCGTCTTCCAACTTCGCCCAAGCCTTGCACACAATCGAGCCTACTACGAAGGCTTCCAGTAGTTCAATGTGACGTGATTGAAGGGGTATGATGGAAGTGTACCCATTGAGGCACTTTTCGGTATTACCAAAGAGGTTTTTACGCCTCCAGTATCCTAAAGTAAGCGCAAGATCCCAAAGCTGTGGGCACACGCCTGATCCTTCAAAGTCAATGGGCCTGTAGTCTCTCTCTTGCTTAAGGCAGTTGCCCGGGTGATAATCCTGATGGGTAATTGAACACTTCAGTCCATCCGCACCTTGCCACATCTGGAGAACTTTGTTCATACAACCCTCGATAATGGAGAATCGATTCGGTTCGATTCGGCCTAAGGAGAAGAGCCGCTTTAGCCTTTCTGAGCTTTCCTCCATCGCTTTCAAATTCCATTGTCTCCGTACAATCTCTCTTTCGGGCTTCCACTTCTGGGTGCCTTCATGTATCCTTGCACTCAGCTTTCCGATATTTTCAGCATCCTTCAACGAAGTCATGGATACAGCCTCGCCTTCCACCCATTTCAGAAGTGCACACTGAAGATCCCCATCCAGCAACCGCACGGTTGATACAAGTTCGCCCTCCTCATTTCGCTGGGGCGTTTGCAGAGTAACACCGACTTCCTCCTCCAGATATAGCATCCACAGAAGCTGTGATTCAAGATACGCCACTGAGGGTGCGAAATCCCAGAGCTTGACCGGATAGCTCATGATTAGCAGGTATGGACCTGAGTCGCAGTCCACTCTCCACTTGTTCTCACCCAAGAAGTTTTGTACAGCCTGGATCTTGTAGTTGGTGATGCCAAACAATGCCAACGCCTTACGCGCTGATGAGTCACACCTTCTGATTTGCTCTTCTCTATCAACTTCTCGAAAGTCCAAGTATTCGAATAGCAAGGTCAATCCTCAGCGTCGAAATGTGCAAAACACTGTATTAGATGCTCACTCATTTCGTATAATTTCTACGGGGTTTACGATAGCTGTCTTCACACACTGATAGCTGATGGCCAGGCCCGCAACAGTCAAGGCGAGCAAACTGCCCAACAGAAGTATCTCTGGGCTGAGGCCAATCCGGTAAGCGAAATTATTTAGCCACCATCCCATAGCAAAGTATGTTGCAGGTTAGGCAATCAAATTTGCCGCAATAATCCATCTTAGAAAAGTCATCGCATGGCTCTCCATTTATGTGTCGTGTGACCCTCTATCCGTCGCCGAATGTGCCAATTGCGATCTCGTAGTCGTGTCTGTCGGCGAACCCCACCTTTTCTGCCACCCTGATTGACGGTATGTTGCTTGCCCAACAGTCCCAGTAGGGATTTATTCCAGAAGCGAGGGCGTACCTGACAAACTCTCCAGCCACCGCAGTGGCAATGCCCCTTTTCTCGTATGCTTCAATCGTCTCGATGCCTATGCCGCACTTGCCTTCGCTCACGTATTCTGCTGTACACCAACAGACAACAGAATTTCCATCGAGCATCGCAAAGCCGAATCCCTGGTCGAGAAATATTTCAAGGGATGGCCAGCCTCCCAGGATCTCGTCTTTGACCGCGCTAATGTGTGCAAAGTCACTTTGGAGCAATTGGGCGTCGATCTGCCTGAGCTTCAGCGGGGGCGATGGGACGTCAATTCTCGATGAGCTGTCCCGAACAGAGCAGTAAATCCGTCTTTCCACGTTCGTGTGCGAGAGCGGGCCGAAAATCTTCTCCAGCCGGAGGCTCCAGGCATCTGGTGAATAGTAGAGCTTGAAGAACCCGAGTTCTCTCGACTGACCCTCTAACTGAATTTCAGTCGAGAAGATCTCTCGCAGCCCTTTGTAGGCTTCAACGCCTTCAAAGTCTCCTACGAGGTAGATACACCGGCCTTCCCAGACTAATACGGTCCTCGGGGTAGCTGGATCGTCTGCCCAGACTCTGGCAGGGGTTTTGCCATCGATAATGCTATCTACAACGAGGCGGAGGTTGGGCGTGTCAAAATGAGGGCGAATTGACGCGGTTTCTTTACTGTTAAGTCGGTGCATGGTGTCTCACTCTGTCTGCTTTTGTTAGCCGAATGCGGGTTCTAACCATCCGGTTTCGTGGCTATGAAAACCATGTCCTTTTCTTGAGATTGATCCAAAAGTGCATCCCTCTTGGGTATAAAGTAAGAAAGAGTTTAGGCTGAAATTGAAGAAACGCTTGCATTTTTACAAGGAGGTGATGCGCTTGTGTAAAATGATGACGGTTCCTCTATGAGGGAGAGGCATGCGTATGCCACGAACGAGAATCGAACAGAAACAACAGGTTGCGCTATTCGCTTTGAATGGCGTTTTTTTATTGCGTCGGCCACTGCACAATTGGATGCTGTGGCCTTTTTTATTTGGAGGTGCCTATGGATATCCTGAAAGATGGTTGCTGTCCACGACGACGTTGGGGAAAAACGGAATTGTCCATCCCGGTAATTGCCTTTGGAAGTGATGGATTTGGCAATCGGTTCGGCCACGTAAGTGATGAAACTGCCATAAGGCTCATGCTACGCGCTATAGAGTTAGGTGTCAATCACTTTGACTGCGCTCGATGCTATGGAGATTCGCTACGCAAAATAGGGTTGGCAATCAAGCAAAACGCAATCAAACGAGAGGATTTAATCATCACTGGCCGAATATGTTGTCACGGTAGTGGTCAATGGGGTCTCTTTGGAAAAGGAGATCCTGAATATGCATCAGAAATCGCTGATTATTCGTCAGATCGCGTGCTGCCAGATATTGAAGATCAACTCAAATGCTTAGAAATTGACCGCTTCGATGCGCTACTCGTTCACGGCCCCTGGCCTGTCGAACCATCCCTTGCACCGGGCGGTATCCTCGAAGGTCTGGAACAAGCCCGAGATCGCGGTCTGGTAGATTTTATCGGCTATGGCATGCACCACCCTCCCTTTCATTTGAAAGCCATTGAATCAGGGCGGGTTGATGTCCTTTTGACCTACTCTGATTACAATCTGCTTCGCCAAAATGCAGCGGATGATATTCTGCCAGCGGCAGCAGCGCATGACATCGGGGTACTCAACGCCTGGTCTATTTTTAGAGGTTGGCTAACGGGTTTACCCGTTGCGTCGTTTGTCCCCCGACAGGAATGGAAGGAGGATCATCACCAGGCTGAAAATATCCGGCTCTGGTGTAAATCGCAAAATGTTGATATGCTCCAACTCGCTCTACAATTTTGCCTGCGAGAAGCTCGAATACATGGCAATCCAATTGGCATGATGAACATTGAACAGTTGGAAATGAACGTAGCTGCTGTATTAAAACCATTGCCCGATGAAGTATTCGACGCTTTCAAACTGGCGCACTTATGACCACATGAGAAATTCCAAAAGCACGTCCCATTGCGTTAATTGTCCTTTTTTACAGCACTTGCCAGAGCACGATCTTCTGCGTCATAGTCGAAGATGGACTGATCGTATGCCTCTGGAGGGTTCTCGCGTGCCCAGTCAACCGTACGCTTCATGCCCACGTTCAAATCCGTCCTGTGTTCCCAGCCCAGTTCTTCGCGGATCCTGCTGACGTCGTAGATCAGATCTTGCGCGGGGTTCGCCAGTTGTCCGAGATGGTCGGGTAGCTTGTCCTCGGGGAGCGTTCGGATTTCGCCCTTCCAGCCCGCAGCCTTTGCAATCGATTCAACCCATTCTCGCTCCGTGCAGTAATTTCCGTCTCCCACGTTGTAGATGCGTCCGGTAGCTGAGGCGTTTACTGTCGCGGCGACAATGGCCTCGGCGACATCGTCGATATATCCGCGGATGAAGCGCCAGTGCATGCTCTCTTCACCCAGCAAAATCACCGACCGACCGTCGAGCATCTTCTTGAGGTATCCCCAGGGACGATGGTCGCCGGGACCATAAACGGCAGGCAATCTGAGAATCGTCGTGTCGAACGCCTGTGAAAGTATTCGCTCTACAGGGATCTTGTCGTAGAAATCCATGTGTTTGTGCGGGTCGTTGTCAGACCGAAGCGATTCGCCGCGGTAGGGATACAGTCGCGTTCGGAGGTCACCGTCTTCGCGGATGGGGACTTCCTGAAGCGGACCTGTTCCGTATCCTCTCATGATGTCATAGGCGTGATAGACGTCACCGCTCGAGAGGACGACAACTCTGGGCGCAACATCCTGCATGGTGTCGGTGAATGTCTGCGCGAATTGCTCGTTCATGGCAATCGTGTCAAGGAGGACATCCACCTTCAGCGATAGGAACTGTTCACGGAAGTCGCCCAGGTCCAGTCGATTGCCGTGAATATGCTCGACGCTGTCCGGAACGAGATCGGCGTTGTGCTTCCCCCGGTGGAAGACGGTGACGGTATGACCGGCTTCAGCCAGCCTGGCGACAGCATGGGCACCGATAAAGCGCGTGCCACCGATGACGAGTATGTTCATGATGTCATTGTCCTATCTAATAGACCTGTTTTTTTATGTTTTGCTACTCAAATGGATTTCGAATCCCCACCAATGTTTAGCCGAATGCGGATTCTAATCAGCCGGTTTCGTGGCTACGAAAACCATGTCCTTATGCTCAGCGTTCAGGGGCGCGTCCGAGAAGTTACCCTTCACTTCCACGTCGGCGAATCCCGCTAGCTGTAGCATCCAAAGTACCTCATTGCGATGATACCAGCGCGTCTGCCCCACATGCACCTCTTCCTCGATAATCTGGTCACCGTCGTGGACCTCGTATCGGCGTTCCTGCATCTGGATCTGTTCAACTGGGTCCTCTCCCGTGTCTCGTAGATATACCAATAATCGTCGGCCGTCTGGAAGCGCCTTGTTTGATCGCAATGTCCATTCTCCTGGGTAGGTCTTCGCTTCTTCTTTACTGCCGTAGTAGTTCCGGTTCCCCGGAGAACAGGCGAATACGAGTTGTCCTTTCGGTTCCAGGTGGGTGAAACAACGTCGCAATGTCTCCAATGCCTCGGCGCGATCCATGACACACTCGAAGCTCCCACAGGGGATGTAAATGGTACTGTAGCTATGCGGAACGTCGAATGTCTGCATAGATTGCTCATAAAGGACCGGTTCGACTCCGACACGCTCTGCATCCTGGCGGCACACTGTTAGTTGATCTGCTGATATATCTACGCCCTCAACATCAAGTCCATCCTGCAGATAGGCGATCAACAAGCGGCCTGCGCCACACCCTAATTCGAGTGCTTTGCCTGAATTTTTCACAATTATAGAACGATAGAATTCCTGGTCTCTACGGGGATCGGTGACCGATATTGTGGCCCAATGGACGGACGCCAGGCCGGTGTATAGATCGCGTTCGTCGTAGCGCTGCTGCATTGCGTTGTCCTTGAGAAAACCGCCAAGAAGCCCAACTGATCTATCGTTGGGAGTAATCACACCTTCACATTGGCATAGAAATTGACGATGTTCCCATCCGGGTCACGAAACCAAACGGATCGGCGCCCCCACGATTGGGTTGTAGGCGGTTTAACAATCTCAACCTTCAGGGCCTTCAAATGCTCAAATTCCCGGTCGACGTCTTCTACCTCAAACTCGATAGTATAGCTACCATATCCAACTCCCTTCAGGCATCCAGGAGCCATCTTCTCCGTGCGTTCTGAGGAGAAAATTGACAAATCTGCACCCTCCGTTGGAATGATCTCAAATATATTTCCTTCTTCTGGTTCAAGTTTTAGTATTTCTCTGTAGAAAGCGCACAATCTGTCCACATTCTGCGTTATTATACAAATGCCAGTGAACCGCATGATGAACCTCCAGAAGTCTCAGTGAAATTCTTTTGGACGGCGCAGGACGCGTCGCCTCCTTCGAGGTGGTGAAAGTCACGGCTTGCGTATAAGGTTCTCGCCGTGTGCTCACGGTCGTGTTATGTGGTGTTCCGCATCGCTCTGGCTGATTCCCTTCGCCGTCATGAACCGCGGTCGATCCAGGATGTTGAAGCTCCTCGAGTGCAGAGCCGACATGTTCGTGACATACGCCTCACCCGGATCTCCTGTCAGTTCCACCACACGCAGAGGATGACCCCAAACGTCGGTGGGTTTCTCCATGAATCGTTGCCTGCGATCCTCGAAGTCCCTTTTATGAGTTAGATTTCGCAGCCAGGTGTGAGAGGCAAAGAACCTTTGCTTTATGTGCTTGACCTTCAGGTCAAGCTGATGCGGGGTGAGCTCGTTGTAGAACTTGCACACAACGTGGTGTGAACCCTCAACCAGAACCGTGCCTCCGCCTTCCGGATCGACCTTACTCAGAAAGCAGAAAATGAAGATGTCGCGGAGTTGGTCAACATTGCGAAGCGGGTTTCCGTGCCAGTGCCAGTCGGTTGCGATGTCCCAACTTTCTCGCTGCTGGGGGAAGGTGTACAGCACAATGCCGCGATCTTTCGGGGGACGCCACTGTCCCTGACCGAGCAACTGATCTACCACTGCTGCAAATTCTGCCGTCATGGCTTCTCGAAAGATGCGAGAATTTCTCACGGATCGGCTGACTCCACCCGGGTATTTTCGCCAGGTCGCAGGATCATCCCGCAATACGCCCTCTCTCTCCAGCCGACGCCAGATCGTTGATTCCATCTCTGCGGCGTCTTCGGCCGTAAAGGCGCGCACCTTGACGTAGCCTCGGGTGGAGAGTTGCTCAAGGTCTTGTTCGTTCAGTGGTCCGTCAGTCGTCATGGAATTGCCTTTCTATATCGGTGAATAGAATGAATTCGCCACTGATGTCAATCATGGCAGAGGGTGTGGGGATCGAACCCATATACGGGATATCCCACAGGATACCCGTAGCCCTCGGTTTGGAAGCCTCGGGGCCAGCACCACTGGCTCTCACCCCCTGCTCAATAATACGACGATGTCATAAAATGGAATGTTTCGGATGGGATAGGGGAGACTACACCTTATTGGTCTCGAAGCGCTTGCGTCTAACGATGGGGGTGGTTGATGTGGCAGGGCTTTTATTCAGGCTTACGACAGGAAAAAACGACGATATCATGCTCCGATGGTTCGGTGTCCCCGTAAGCTTTCGTCGTCTGTATATCCATAAATCCTGTATTACGCAGCATTTCTTCAAATTCAACTATGTCATAAAACCGTTCATTATAGTCGAATAGTTCCGTCGTAGTGAGCTCTCCATTCACATACACTTCATATTTGGTCAGGTTGCGAATGACAAGTCCACCGTCTCTTTCAGACCATAATGAAGTAATCCAAACAGTCGAACCATCAAGCCGGTCTTCGATTTCAATTTCCGTTTCGCCTGATTTTCCAAACTCACCTTCTTCAGGTGGCGTCTTGAGGTCCAGAATAAACCATCCACCGGGCAAGAGATAGTCCCAGAGTTTCTGAAGCGATTTCTGAGCAGCTTCCCGTTCATAGAGATGACCAAATGAACGGTCCGGGATGAAAATGAATCCATATTGTCGCGACAGGTTGATCTCTTCAATCAACTGTTGATGCAGCGAGGGATCTAAGCCCTTCTCTGCGCATTTCTTACGACATTCAGCCAGCATATATGGTGAAGCATCTACCCCATCAATATCCGCTCCTGCTTCCAGAAAGGGGATTAGAAAATATCCTGTTCCACACATCGGTTCAAGGACCGGGCCTGGTCTTCCAGCTTTCTTCCACTTGTTCAGGTAGAACGGAAGCATATCGCCGCGTCTTCCTTCCAGGTCGTAGCTTTGAGAGTAGATTCTTCCGTAAAAGGACTGCTTCAAGTTTGGGTCTCCTCAACACATCGGTTCAGTGAAATATTTAATGGATGTGTCTGATCCTGGGATCTCTGAAGTTCACGGACGACCACCATAGTCCCAGAGCTATTCCACCCTTTCGGTATGAGTTGTCCGTTACTTGATTAACCAGCTTTCCGTCGATGTAACTCGTCAACGACTGCGCGCGTGCTGCGATCAGAATATTGTACTCGCGACCCTTTTCAAAAGGGAAGTTGACAACACTCAGCTTGTCCACTTCTCCAGCACCAGGTTCCATTTTGCTGATGGCGATGGCCTGCCAACCATAGAGGAAATTGAGCATGTAGTAGGCTTGTCCTTCCTCTGAAACGCGGAAGTGTATTTGCACATCCGGTCCTTCAATTAGCGTGCATAGAGCTGAGATTTCGTAGTCGCGCCAATTCGCATCTCCCCGGACAATTCGGCTTGTCTTCTCGGCTGGCACTTTCCCCCTGACTGCATTGCCGTTGCGAGTCCACGATATCCCTCGCTCTGCTGGCGTGGAATTGGCCAACGGCACATCGGTCTCGCACCAACCTTCTAACCCATCACCCCGCAGGAGCGGTTCCCATGTAATATCGCCTTCCATTCCCCCTAACCCCGATCGGCCGAAATCATCTTCTGGCCCTGAGGCGTTGAAATTTTTTGTTTTCATTTGGATCATTTCTCCTTTCAGTTTTCTTCGTGCCCGATTGAGCCGACTCTTGACGGTTCCCAGAGGAACGCCTAACGTATTTGAAACGCTCTGCTGATCAAGACCGACAAAATAGTGGAGAACCACCGTGATCTTGTCGTCCGTTGGGAGTTTGTTTATCGCAAACCACAGGTGATTCAACCGATTAAACTCGTCCAACTGTTCGGCAGGAGTACTCACCAGATCCCGTTCTCTGAGCCAGTTCTCGTCTATGCGATGCCGCTTCCTCTTGTCCAATACATCAAGTGCTGTATTGCGGGCAATTTGACTGATCCAGGGGGCAAACTTCCTACCGTTCTTCAGGCTATACAATCGGCTGTACGCAGAAACGAACGTGTCTTGCACCACATCGTCGGCGTCTTCTCTCCGTCCCGTAATGGCCCAGCCAATTCCGTAAATAAGACGGATATAACGGCCAGAAAGGATGTTGAATGCACCCATATCGCCGGACCCTGCTCGTTGCACCAGCAGGTCGTCAGTGGCATCGTTGAGGTCAGTGTGGGATGTAGGTAATGACCGCGGCATTTGCCTAATAGACCGAAAAAGCTGCCAAAGGTTCACAGAATTTTGAGCTTAAAAAAATAAACACAAAAAGCAACTTTTATGACTCGGCTATGATCGTCGGATCAACGCCTGGGGGATATGCCAATGCCGCATCGTGCTGTTAGCCGCTGGTGCCTGTCGATCTCCCCAATCATTTCTATGGCGTGTCGATCCACCAGTGATACACGTTCGTCAAGTGCTGTTCATACGCATGCGACGCCTGCAGTAGCAGCCGATTCCGCTTGTGTGGATTCAGCGATCCGACCACGATGCTGTTCGAATATGCTGCGATTCCCTTCTCGCGCATCCTCAAGTAGATGCCGCCATCCCAGGCAAAGCCATCTCGTGAAGCATATAGAACAAAGTGACCTTTTTCCTCTTTCTTACCCTGCAAAAATGCACTGCGTCCGTGCATAAAATAACAGCCGTTTAGCACAGCCATCTGAGGATTTCGGATCTTCTTTTTAAAGTGTGCGATCTTCGGTTCTGACCAAGTCCGGCCGCCGTCGTTGCTCACCACATAGTCCATCGTGTGCTCAGCCTTGCTGTTGTATATGTAAACAATGATGCTTCCGTTATCGCGTATCCCCATGGTTCCGTACGATTTTCCGATGGTGTCGAAGGGAAGCTCGCTGCGCTTCTCGAAGGTCTGGCCGCCGTCGCTGCTCACATGCAACTCGTACACATGCTCGGGCTTGTTGCCCAGGAAATTGATCTCGTTGTCGTTCCTGAAGTGGAGCGCGAGTATCTCTCCGTTGTGATACTTTGCATCGTAGAGCCTGCCCCGACTGTCGCACAGTGCAGATGGCTCACTCCATGTGTACCCTCCATCCGGACTGCTGATGTATGTCGGCACCTGAAATTGCCTCCAAATGACATTGGTCGTGATGTCACACACAAGGAAAAAGAGGACGATTTCACCCTTGTCCGTTCGAATTGCCTTCTCGGCGAAGGCGGACAATTTCTTGCTGGTCTTCCCGCTCTGTCCGGTGTCGAACAAGTTTTTCGAATAGGCGACCACGTTCCGATCGCTCCAGGTCTCGCCGCCGTCTTCCGATCGCTTGTATTCCATCCAGCCTCTAGCCGAGTGGCCCTTGTCAGACTTCTTCGGGTTGTGGCTTTCGGCGGAGCAGTTCGGATAGAAGGCGAGGATCTTCCCGTCCTCATACTCCACCAGTGCGTGCCCGAGATTTCCACCTCTTCTTGCCGGGGCGTGATCGACAAAGAGAATCCCATCGTTCGGTGGGTTTTTGGGGGTGATTTTATAATCTGCTTTGTTTGGGTTTCCGGCCATAAGTGCCTCCCTGGACGAAGTTAAGTGCCTTTGTAGATATTGGAGGAATACATTTCAAAGCCTTCAGGGCCAGGGTAGCCGTCGAAGAGATTGCATTCGGGTACATTGCCGGGTGCGCCATTTTTGAGCCAGTCGATGAAGATGGGGTCGGCATTGCGGTGTTTGAGTTCGGCGATGCCTGAGGTGTGAAGGTCTTGAACGCGATCAGGATTTTCAGACGCGATATTGGCCAGAGAGCCGTAGGGCGTGAGGATGCTGTCTTCGGGGTTGGGATGCCATTCGAGATAGCCTTCCTGGTCGAAGACAGTAAAGTAGCCGCGTTGAAGATGTCGCATCGCTTTGCTGCGCGCCACGCCTGATAGGGCGATTTCGCGGTGGCCCATGCTGTTATTGCGTGCAGCTTTGAGGATGTCGTAACTTTCGATATTGTCGGGAACAGGTGCGTCTGATAGGTTGGCGATGGTGGCGAAGAAATCTTGTGGTTGAAAGATGGCAGAACTGCGACCTGTGTCGCCTTCGGGTGTTTTGATGAAAAGTGGGATGTGTATTTCTTGTTCGCGAACGGGTGCGCCTTTGCCAAATCTGCCGCGTTCACCGACGTTGGTGCCGTGATCGCCTGCGACGAGGATGGCGGTGTTTTTGGACAGACCCGTGGCTTCAAAGGCTTCGAGGAAGCGGCCAAAGCAGTGGTCCATCCAGGTGACTTTGGCTGCATAACTGGCTTTGATGCGTGCTCTGGCTTCGTCGGGCAGGTTGGGATTGCTGCGGGCTTGTGTTCCGCCCTTGAATATGCGAGGATCGAGGCGCCCATCATAACCAGGCGTTTTGTCGTATTTGAGCATGAATTCGGGGGGTACGTCCCAGGGTTCGTGGGGGTCGAAGCAGTCGATCCAGAGGAAGAAATTTTCCCGGTTTTTATTGTCGCGAAGAAACTCGGCGGCGGTGTTGAAGAGTTTGGCGCAGTTCCAGTCGTCTAAGTTGTCACGGCCTCTGTTGCTGCGGGCATATTGAATGGTTGGTATTGGGAGTTCGTCTTCGAGGATGTCAAAGAGCGGGTCTTTTGCCCAGTTGCTGGGCCATTTGGCTTCGTCATTTATCCAGGCGCGGTCAACTTCGGCACCGCGAATGAAGGTCCAGGTGTGAAAGGGATAATCGAAGGCGTGACCTCCGTTGACGAGGTGGGGGGTGTCGTGCAGGAGTTGCGTCGCGTAGCCTGCTTTGCCGAGGACATACGGCAGTGCGTTGGTGTTGAAGGGCAGTGGTTTCCAGGCGTGAAAGGGACTGCCGTATTTGCCGGTCATGACGTCGGTGCGATAGGGGATGGTGGGAAAGCTCGCTGCGAAGGCACGGTCGAAACACCAGGATTGTGAGGATAGGCGGTCGAGGTTGGGTGTTTCGATCCAGTCATTGCCGTTGGTGCCGATATAGTCGTAGCGCATGGTGTCGATGATTAAGAGAATGATGTTCATTGTAAATCTCCGAAGACGGATGGACGAATTAAAACTCTTGAGGCCGAAATAAGCTATAGACCCATTTGTTCCGACACAATAGAAATACATACTGATCAGGCTGACATTTCTTCATTGCTTTCTCTCGCGGATCTGTTCATATAAACAAGCCGTTGTTATCTTTTTGAAACAGGAGGTTATCGGATGTCCAAACCGCTTTATCAACTGGACTGGCAGCGTTGGGAGCAGCCGATTCTGTCGGGGATGACCACAAACCAGGACTGGTGCCGGGTGACGTTGTACAGCCCGACTGTTCTCCGTATGGGCGATACGTACAAAATGTGGTACCTGGGCAACCGAACGGCCACGCGCACGAGCGATATGGATCTGGGGTATGCCGAGTCCCCGGATGGGCTGACCTGGACGCCACATCCAGACAATCCGATCCTCAGCGGCGGGTTGCCGTGGGGCCGTGCATGGCAAACGCCGCACGTAATTTTCGACAGCGATGAGAATCTTTATAAGATGTGGTTCGTGATGGCTGACAGCCGTCCGGGTGAGGGGGGTAGGGCGATCGTTCTGGGACAGAAGCTGGGGTATGCGACCAGTTCCGACGGTCTGGCATGGGAGGCCTACCCCGAGCCGACCTATCCGAGTGGGCGGGGGCCGTGCGTGTTGAAGGAGGGACCAAATGCCTACCGCATGTGGATGTGTTCATCCCCCAGTCCGGACGGAGAATTTGGAGATCTGGTAGGGAATATCTACCACTTCGAATCGACCGACGGCATCGCCTGGACGCGGGATCCCGAACCGATGATCCGGGCTACGGAAACGCGCCGGAGCGTGGTCTATCCGAGCGTTTTGCGGGATAAGCAGGGATATACGATGTGGTACGGATGCCATGTGGAGGGGGGAATCTTTGAGATTTTCTGTTCAACGTCGGAAGACGGGCTGAATTGGACGCACCACCTGAAGGAGCCTTCGTTTCCCGCAACACGCGATCCAAACGATTTCGACGGACGATACACATCTACGCCATGCGTGCTGGACGATGGTGACCGCTACCTGATGTACTATTCCGCTCGAGACTGGGGAAACCTCTACCGGGCAGGGGACGGGACGATTAAGACCGACGGCGCGGGTATTTACCGCCACATCGGAGTGGCCGTATGTCCGAAGAAATGAACCGCTTTAACGGGTCAAGTTCACTCAGGCTTTAACGTTGCTCCGACGACTTTATTCGCTTCACGACGGGAGCTCTCTTCCTTGGAGGATAATCTGGGTGCAACCCGGCCATTCGCGGCGTCTGGGGACGGATCGGTCCCCAGTTGATCGCATAGGGGTGATCCTTACAGAGTTGCTCGATCTTTTCCCAGGCGGCGAGTACGTTCGCCTGTTCTCTTTTGTCTCCGTTCCAATACCGGGTCATTCCAGCGCGAATGTCGATCATGTGGCGGGTGTGATCCAGGCCTATGCGGACGAAATCAATCCGCGCCCCGAATCGCTCCGGTTCGTCCGTAACCTTGCGTGACGCCTGTTCGAGTAGCGCATAAGCGCGGTCGAAGAACGCCTTGTCATAGACATCCGGGTATGCTCGTTCACTTGCCCAAAAGATGCTGCGCGTCTCCTCCATCAGATTCCAATAGGCCTCGAGTTCTGTGGCTGCTGGGCCGAATGCACGTTGATAGTAATTCTGTAGAATCGCCTGCCCATCCTGCAACGGATCCCACAAGAGATGCGCCATGAGATAGTATTGTGGCCCGTGCGTTGCCCAGTGTTCCCATACCATATCGACAAAGATGCCCATCGCTTTTTCACCGATCAGTTTGAAGTCCTCAATTGCTTGTATGAGAGCCACATCCGGCTGTCCCTGAGGCCAGCCCGCGGGGTCACCGACATTGGGTCGCCACATCATGTGCTTCGCGACCTTCGACCACGCGATGTATTGCTCTTTGTGTGTGGAACCCCTGGTCGAACCACGGTCGATCAGGCCGTCTCGGTTGAGGAAATTCGCCACGCTTGCCACAATGACATTCTCTGCCGGAACTTCGCGAATCGGAGCAGGCCGGGAATGCCCGTAGGCCAGCATCATGACATAGTAGTCTCGATCCGGATAGCGCTGCTTGAGTAGCCGCGCACATGTGTTAGCAAACCGGACGTGCCGATCAGATAGTGCGGGCAGTTCCTGCCTGGTCCCTTTCCAGTGAAACGAACGGAGCTCGCCATCTGGATGGTCCCAGGCGCGACAGGGCTCACAAACACAATGCCCGCTAGCCCAGCCGTCGTTAGGCGACGCATTGAAGACGCGTTGATTTGGGTTTTGGTTTAGTGCTTTCTCGACATCCGCGAGCCATTGCTTCGGTACCTCCGGATTCGATTGGCAGAGCTTGGCGTATTTGGGTTGTGGAAATCCGCTCCGCGTTCCGTCAGGCTGAAGTGCGAAGTATTCGGGGTGTATTTCGTGAAATCGCTCCCACCAGTCGCGGAATCCATGCCCCCCTTCCATTTCGAGGGAACCCAACTGCAGCCGTTGACGGCGTGTCCACTTCTGGGATCGACCGTATGATCCCCTGGGTGCCAGCCTGGAGTAACTGAACAGTCCGGCTCGGAAACGAAGACTGGGATGGTAGCGATACCTGAAGGTCGCGAAGCGGATGGATTCCTGCGGGATGATATCCTCGCCGAGATCGCCAGGCCAGAGCCAACGCACGCCGAGTCGATCGTGCAGAAACGTATAGATCGCATTTACAGTCCCATACTCTTGCTGGATTCCCTCGATCCGTTTCCCGTTGATCTGTGCAATCAGGTGGTTGGGATCCCAACGGTCTCGCCCCGCGATTACGAGGTGCTTTTCGCTCGCCGCGATGACGATTTCCTCGGGGTGTTGGAAGTCAAAGTCGATATTTGGAAACAGCGAATCAAGCGCCGGTTGGTAACCCACCCAGATGGCCCGATCTGGGAATTGGCGGGGTGGACCGTCGATCCATTCCGGTCGAGTGCCACAGGTTTTCTCGATGTAATCGGCAAGATCAATCGCGGCTTTGCGCGTGAAAGGTGGTGCATCTGGAAAGAGGATCAGCGGTGCCGGTTTGATCCCGGCTTTTTTGTCCACGAGGGTGAACTCGGCGGTATCGGCTGCTGAAATTGAGGTTAGCACGATGGAAACAGTGCGGAGCAGATTAATTTTTTTTAACATGTTTCATTCCTTGATAGGGGCGACAGACACCTGTCAAGCTATTGTAATAAACTTCCTCATAGAAAGGCCATTTTGAATTACGGTTGAAGCCTTTGAAAGGCCATAAGAGTTGACGGATCAGTGACTATTTCCCTTGCGGCTTCAATAGTCAACCATTTGGCAGCATAGAATTCCTGCATATCAATATTGAAATTGCTGCCATCTGTAAGAAGCAAATACCAGATGTCATAATGAGACTGGCAGGGTTGCACGAGATTTTCTATTGGTGTAATGGTCAACAAAAACGGTTGTGGCTCGGATTTAAAAAAGCGCCATATTCCCAATTCTTCACCTATCTCACGGTTCAAAGCTGCCAAAAGCGTCTCGTCTTTATCTATATGGCCGCCAGGAGAAAGCCAGAGGCCAGACTTTTTATGGTGGATGACAAATACCTTTTTGCTCTGGGAATCATAGGGCAGAAAATAGACACAAAAATGGGTCTCTGGATTTTCATCTCGCGTTGGTTTTCCTTCTTTCACTCTTTGTTTATAGCGACTATAGGTTTCCCCATTGTCACATATATCACGGTCGATAACTTTTGCAATTGATTCTTCTGTTTTCATAGCGGCTTTTTTGAATTTTATGTTGCTTTTTTCGCAGTGATGTACGGCAATTCTGAGATATTGGGGTGAGGCCCCTGCATTTCCGCAAGGTCATTGATTGATGTCCTCGTCTTGATAGCCATCGCTATGGGTGCAAGGGCATCAGCAGCATTCCTTCCAACAGCTAATCCTCCGGCCACTTGCCCTTCATTGTCCCACGCAACTCTAATAAATCCTTCCAATTCGCTATTTACATGTGAAAGAATAGTTGCTCGAAAAGGCACTGCAACGGATTGAACGGAGCCGTCATCTCTTTGAATTGTTCCCACCCTGGCGACCTGGGGATTAAGCCCAAAGGAGATTACTGTGCTTTCCAGATCGAATGGGGAGGTCTTCTTATTTACAGCGTGTAATCCGGCTACTCTTGCTTGTCCCATGGCTATGGTTCCCGGACCAAATCGGATCGCATCACCTGCAACATAGATGTTGGAAATGTTCGTGCGTCCAAATTCATCCGGTTCCAGAAGTCCACGTTCATTAACCTCTATGCCTGCCGCTTGCAGATTGAGAGGTCCCAAATTGGGTCTATGCCCAAGATTGACGAACGCCATTTCAGCTTCGATTTTCAAGCCGTTCTGAATTACAGATATCGCGTCATTTCCGCGTTCAATGCACTCAATAGGTGGTCCGGCTTTAATTCGAATACCTCTTTTTTTGAAGATGCTGATGAGAAATTCATCTGCTTCTGTTCCAAAACCAGATCTGGGACCACCAGCCAACACTATCCAGGTTATACTGGCACCCAGACGGCTGAATATATCGACAAACTCAAACCCAATAGGACCGTCACCCACGACAATGATTGACTTGGGTAGGGCCTTCATCTGATTTATTGTGCTTGCGGAGAATATCCTCTCGCCATCAGGCTCAAATCCGAGTGGAAAATTAGGGATAGCACCGGAAGCAATGATGATGGCATGAGCAGACAGTTCTTGCCGAACCGCATTACTCGTTATTTGTACCTGGTTTGGGGAATTGAATGATGCACGACCAATCGAAATCTGGACACCTTTACGATTGAGTTCTTCAGTAATGTACTTCCTCCAACTACTGGCAACCCGGTCAGTGTGAGCAGCGATCAGGTCCAGATCAAACGCCCCAGATTTAGAGGTGGTTCGCAATAATGGAGACTGTTCCAGCATTTCCATTTGGTCGAGTGCAGCCAACCACACGCGACTGGGCATCAGCTTTCCCCAATCGCCAACAGGCTCTTCAGAGATGATTACCACGCTATCTGCATAGGGGACCGCCGCGACCGCCGCTTCAACACTCGCAGGACCACCACCGATTACAATTATGTCATTTTCCAATGCTTCTTTTTTCATAAAGATTCCCTTGTGCGCGGGAGTTTGTGGCCTATCACCGTGATTGGCTGTAGACAAAGAATGCTGTAGTCTCACGGCCTTTATTTATTGAGCATACTATACAGGCGTGGGATCTGTTCGACCAGGATTTCTGTCCTGGTCATCTTTTCCCACACGTCGCCGACTCCACCATATTCGAATGTCATAATCCACGGTCGCCCCCACGAACCATTGTTAATCTGATCTATCGCCCATGCCAAGAATGGCCAGTCATCATGTCCCATTGGCATGTGATCCACCAAACGGCCTTCAACGCGCTGAATAATTGCTTCATCCACTCCCATCTGGCGTGCCATCTCTATGTAGGTTCCTTCAATCCGATGGATGCCAGTGATGTGGAGTTCTTGAATGTGTTGGACTGGTAAGTCTGTAATATACTCACGGGCGTCGATACCCAAATAGTCAGCAGCCAGGCGAGCATGGGATACATCTAAAAGCAATCTACAACCCGTCTCTGCTACTATCTGACAAATGACTTCTGATAAGAACGCTGGACGTAATATGTTGTGTGTTCTTCCATCGAAAACGTTCTCAACAACTACCCGCTCTGCTCCAAAACGTCGGACCACGGCACTCACATCCCGGATCATATTATCTCTCAGCATTTCGACATGCATCGGATCCGTGGTATTAGCCGATACTTCTGGGTAATCAGTATCTTCCGGTGCCAGGTGTAGATTTATAAAAGGTGTGTCTGTTTGTCCCATTAGACCTTCAACCTGATCCCACTTGGCTGGCTGATTGGTGTGGGTGCTCACTGCATCAGAGATACCCAGGCCTACCTTAAGTGGAAAGTGCAGGTAAATGGGGTGACTTTCTTGAATCGTTGTAATTTGGTCAAACAAATGATCAGAACACTTGAAACGGTCGAAGGCAATCTGCTGCTGCCGCAACAACTCTGCCGCTTGGATAGAATAATTCACAGCAAGTTCCATAGCTGTCTCTCCAGTAGATGCTTTGTCGTGGCAATGAAATCCGCCTGGTTTTTCTATGAGATAGTCTGTGTGATCCGAATAGAGCCTTCCAACAGAATCTCTCTGTGTTCGTCTATTCTCTCGGTTCTCCAGTATTCTCGTGCCCTCTCAAACATTGATCCGAGAGTTTCAGGCTCTTCAAAATAGCTTATGAGATTCATATTCGCAGCAAATACACGAGAGCAATCAACAATCTCAACTTCATAGAGTTCAGTATCTGCTCTTTTCGAATTGAACCGTCTGGCAGCACGCTCGTCTGTCCAGAGGAAGAGACAATCAAATCGACTTGGTCTATATGGAAACTCTCTGAGGCGAACCGTTTCCCAGGCGACTTCCAACAGGACCCTTCCCGTTGAGGCAGCATCTGGAATCGTCACGGTGAGAGGACTGGTTTGCACTTCGATTAGAGGTTGGCGGATCAGATGGTCTTGAAAGTGCCCCGGCTTCACAAGGGTCCCAGAGGAAAGCTCGGATTTCGCTGACCAAAATAGTAGAGTTCCACGACCAATATCAAGAGCCATAGTGTTGGATGCCTCCCTTCTGTTTTTTGTTTTGCCTGTTTTGCTGTCTTTACTTGGTTACGGTCCAGTAGGTATTGGTGATATGTGGTGAACCCGCGTAGGGTTTGCCGTCGTGGCTCCCGTATAATTCCCACTGGTCAAATCCACTCAATCGCAGTAGTAACTGAAATTCTTCCTTGTGAATCCATCGGGTCTGCATTGGCACTTTGGCCGTTTCCCCGTCATACTCAAATGTCCAGGTGTAGGTTTCCGTTTGCGATGTCAGATCACATATTTTTGAGTAATTAACCTGAATCGGCTTCCCTGTCCTGGGGTGCATGCACTCACCGAACTCCTCCTGTCCTGGCGGGATGTCCTGGTGAAGGAGTATGTCTTCTGTGTAGGAGGGAATGTAGAAGTTCAGGAGTAAGCGTCCTCCTGGCTGCAGATGCTCATAGACCTGTCGTAGGCAGTCTATTTGGCTTTGCTGAGTCGGCAGCATCATGAAGGAACTGGCAGGTATGAGAACCGCTGCAAATTGGCGGTCATAGATAAAATCGGCAAGATCCTGTTGTGAGATTCGAGAATCTATATCTGAAATTCCCAAATTTATTGCTTTGTGCCTGAGCACTTCCAACATGGGATGCGAAATATCAAAGCCAAAGATATCAAGCCCATCGAGCAGCAGAGGCAGCATTTTACAACCCGTTCCACAGGCAGCCTCCAATATCACACCGCGCGTGTTCTGCAATTGATTTTTGTAAAAATGTAACTCCCGTTCATTTAGTGCAGAGCGGCCACCAGTCTCGTTCCATTGGTCATAGATTAGCGCCCACCAATGGGTATCATAGTTACTGCCAGTCTCTTGCATGAGTACCCCTCTGCAAAGATAGGTTTTGTTTTTTCGTTATATACAGTTTTTATATAGTCGGGTTTTCTCTTTATTTTTCAGTCATTTAATGAAATTTTTAAGTTTATTGCTGCCAACAAACCTTCATAGTCAATCGACTTGAAGTCTGTAGTATCAATCTCAAAAATAGAGCCGCCTATATCTAACGCCTTATACTTTTTATTTCTCAGAAATTCGTCGAACTGGTCGGACGTTACCAAATGATCTGTATGGCCGGGATGACGCTCCCCAGATTCAGACCGCACTTTGAATCTCTTAAAGAGCACATCAGCGTCGGTTTTGCACAGGATCTGAAATGGCTCAAAGTCATGTCTCTCTTTTAATTCCAGGAGTTTTGGCGTATCAAACTTGGAAATAAATGCTGTGTCAACAATAAGCGATTTTCCCGCTTCAACTTGAGTTTTCAGGAAACAATGCAAAAGCGCCCAACTGGCATGGATTAACCCTACACGAAATTCCCTATCTTCCCAGCCAAGGGTATCGAAGAGGACTTCCTTAATGCCATCTCTGCTAAGAAAGGGGAGGCGGAGTTGCTTAGCCAGTTTTCTCCCTAATGTTGTTTTGCCAGTACACGGAGCACCGTTAATAATAATAAGCAAAGATTTTGTCATTCGTCGAGAGTTCTCCATTCATATACACTTAATATTTGGTCAGGTTGAGAATGACTTGTCCACAGTCTCTTTAAAAGGACTGCTTTAAGTTCAGGGTATCCTCAACAAATCGGTTCAGTAGTCTGTATTATGCCTGGATTCAAATTCTGTGCGCAAAATCCCGAATAAGAGCCTGTCCCAACGTCGGTTGGACCAATATATAGCCTCGCGCTCGCACCCTTCCTGAGTAAATCCGAGCTTCTCGAGAACTCGGATGGCACCCGTATTATTGGAGGCTGTCACAGCCGAAATCCTGTACAGGTCCAAATGCTCAAACCCAAATCGAAGTATTACCTGTGCGGCATCTGTGCAGTACCCCTTACCTCTATCCCTCCTGCGGGCAATGCCAG
>JAPPAB010000103.1 GCA_026705765.1 Gemmatimonadota bacterium | reverse complement strand
CTGCTCCTCAAGATACGCCCGTACGTCAGAACTTTTTCTCACAGCCTTAAAAAACTCGTCCTTCGGCACCTGCAACACATCCGCATCCTCAACCGCTCGTACCGTTGCCCGATGCCCTTGCCGGGTCAACAATGCCCCTTCGCCAAAATGATCACCCGCATACAGATAGCCCACGGTCATCGAATCGCCATTCCCATCCTGCTTCATCACCCGCAACCGTCCAGACTGCACAATGTAAAACGCCTCACCTTCTTGCCCCTGTTGAAACACAACACCTCCAAAGGGAAAGTGAACAGATTGTGACCGAACCGAGTTTTTAATGAAAAAATGCGAAAGATTCATTTTTTAACTTTCTCTACTGTACTGTGTGGATCAGCACATATCCTTCTCAATTATCGCATCCTAAAGTTTCTTCAAGTTCAACCTCCGCCTCACGGTGACCTGTTTTTTCGCGTTTCGCCACCTGATAAAACCACCACAACCCAAGAACAGCCAATATCGGTCCACATACATTCAACCACCACGGATTGTGAACCACAACATTAAAATCTTCTGGAACTGGAAAACCCGGTACATCGAAATGCAGAAATGTTGTGGCCAGAAAATTGTTCAGAGCGTGTCCCCAAATTGCAGGCCACAAAGACCCCGCTTTGATGACCCAATAGGCAAAGACAAGCCCTAATACAAAAGCCCCTGGAAATTGCCACGGATTCAGATGTATTAAACCAAATAAAATTGCCGACCAAACAATCGCCCGATTTTGAGTACAATGTGCCAATAAACCTCTCAAGATAATGCCTCTAAAAACGACCTCTTCAGTAAGGGGTGCTATCACAACTGCGGCAAATAAGGCTGATAGATAAGATGTTTGTTTTCCGATCGATTGATGAAAGATGTCCTGAAATATATCTGGCATTGGCAAAACAGATATAACCGCATTGTACAATTCAGCAAGAATAACCCCCAGTCCAAAGATAGATAATCCAACGGCAAGCCACATGCGCCAATTATAGTCTATATTTTTAATCGCAAGAGGCAACATATCTGTCCATGTTCGACCTGTCCGATGCGAAATATAGCACAAAATCAGAACAAATTTTACCAACGACAAAAGCCAGAAAGAGTAATCATACTCATGCAAAGGTTCGTCAATAATGGCACCTATGATGTCAATCAATATGGTCAAACCAAATGCGATGAAGATATATAATACCAGCAGCCAAACAGACTGTTTCAGATTTGGATACGTCATCTCTTTCCTTCTTGATAACTGATGTTACGCAGTGGTGAGTTGATTTTTTGTTCAAAGTATGGACAAAAAATCTAATAAGCTGTTTTAAAATTATTGAGAGTTAAAAAGTTTCGCGCTTCGCCACCTGAGAAAACCACCACAACCCAATCACAGCCAATAGTACCGCACACACATCTACCCACCACGGCAAAAAGATCAAAGCTTCTGAAATTTTCCCAAAGCCCGGTATTCCCAACCGTGCCAAGGTAACGGCCAAAAAACTGTTCAGTGCGTTTCCCAAAAGACAAGGCAACAAAGACCCCGTTTGAATAAACCACCATGCGAATACAAGTCCAAATGTGAAGGCCAGGGGAAATTGCCATGGGTTCATATAAGAGAAAAAAAATAAAATTGTCGACAAAATAGCGGCCTGAGACTTTGAGCAACAGACCAATAAACCACCTAAAATAATGCCTCTAAATAGCACCTCATCGACTATGGGTTCTTGAATTGCCGTGGCATAAAAGGCCAACCAATAAGGGACTTCCTGGCCGACCATTGATTGAAAATTATTCAGCCACAACTCCGGCATCGGAATCAAGTATATTACCATTTTTCTTAATTCCAGAGCGACTATAACTAATCCGAGGATAGATACGACAATTGGAAATAACAATTGCCACGAAATTGCTTTTATGGGCATAATATCGGACCACGAAGACCATGTTCGATCAGTTCGGCGCAAAACATAACACACGAGCAAAACAAAACTCGCCAGTCCTACACAGATCATATAATGACTTGTGTGTATCGGATAGCCTATAATTCTTCCCAGTATCACAATCGGGATCATCAAACCTATCTGAATCAGGAATAACAATACCAATAGCCAAACAGACTGTTTCAGATTTGGATATGTCATCTCAATTTTCCAATATGAATTCCTGACCATAACGGATTGCGGTAGTAGCATTTCTTGAGATTATTTTACTACTGTAAAACGTTACAATCAGGCATTTTTAGATTATCTATGATGGTGTTCTTCTGAGGATACAGCGATAGCTTCTGGTAGTATATAGAAACCAGGTTCTGATGGATGGTCTTGAATCCATTTGTCATTTTCAACCTGGCGAACTTTAAAAAATAGCAAGACATCTCCAGCACAGGCAGCTATTGTGCAACTGAAGAACAATATCGACCAGATGGATGGATCCAACCAGAAAATAAGACCTGCAATGGGTGTGGTGACAATGAGGGGAAAAAGGGCAAAAATTCGATAAGTATTCACTTTTAGCGGTTTATCACAATGACAATAAAAAATGAACCATTGCCATTTGAATCCAAAATGTATTGAACGCCCGGGTACCTTCCCCCATAGTAGCGCGGCAAAAGCATGGAGTGCTTCGTGAAAAATAATAAGTAAAAACATAGATCCCAATAATTTCCACAGATCAGTGTGGGTGTAGTGCAACTCAATCTCCTCAAAAGATACAACTTGAACAGCAAAGACAATATGAAATGCGATAAAAAACATAAAGAGCGAAAGAATGTTCATATAGACTTTATTTATTATATAGACCTTATGAAACCTTTGGTCTTGACAAATTTCCGTATTCAATAGCATATTATCCTCAAAATTTCTGATTGTAACGTGGGGAAGCACAAACAGTGGCACTTCAAAATAAGCAAAATGGGAAAAATCAAAAAGAGTTGCGTCGTCTTCGACGCGAGAACAAGCAGTTGCACATTGAGCGCGAGATACTGTCAAAACATATGCCGTAGTGATTCTATACGGTAGCAGCGGCCTAGTTCATCGCGGCAAAAGAGACTACCCATATCAATCTTACTTGCGATTGTCATTTCGGCACGGTTTTAGCCGCAATCCAGAAGGTTTTGCTGTTCCTGTCTATATGGGCATGACTTACGCCACGATGCACTAGGCTACATTCCAATTTGGCTTACCAACCGTCGCCTAAGCTTATATTTGTCAGGCCTTCGGCAAAGTCAGACAGGACGCCCTCGACGAACTCTTCGGCTGCCTCGTAACCTTCAGAAATCCTGTCTCCATACCAATCAGCTGCATCAGCCGCTTGTTGAGGATTTGTCAATACTACAACGGCTACTCCAACGGCTACTCCAACCGCGATTGCGACATGGACAGGAGTTCCTCCTGATACCTCAGTCATGGCCTGTCTATCCAAATCTTCATGGTTGATAGACAGAGCTGGACATGCAGCAAAAGCTGGACTGGGATTGGTCGTCATTCGATTTACCAACGTTTGAGTCATGATATCCTCCAAAATATAAGTGAATTGTAACGTTCATCAATTACTTTGTTTTTTACGTCGTATCAAACCGATTGCTCAGGATTTGATACGACTCGTATCTTCATTCCTCTCACCTCCTTTCTTCAATATCTCAGCTCAAGCTGGACTTCTTTTCCGATCAGGGAACCACGAGCATATCGCTGAAGTGTCAGATTTTGCGAAGTGTTTAAGCGTTTTATGGGTGGGACGTGGCGTAATACTACCAGGAAGCCCACCATTCACTCACCGTATCGTAGATATCATCCACTGTATCTTCGATATAATCAATAATATCTTCAAGGAGCTCCGCTGGATCTCCTTCTGGCAAAATGCATCCCCCTGATGTATTCGCCATTTCGCTACGCATTAGTTCCATCTCTCGACCAGGAAGTTGAACACAGGTCACAGAATCTTGTGCTGGCATTGACGTAATGCGTTCTGTCATTTCTCTCACCTCCCTTCTTCAATATCTCAGCGAAGCACAGGTAGCATCCCCGTGGCACCTGTCAGGGAGCCGTGAGCATATCGCTGAAGTATCGGATTTTGCGAAGCATTTTGTATGCCGTGTCGCGATCACTGCATAAGCCTATCAGAGCAGCTTCGACTTCATTTGGATGTAAATGTTGCATCAAGTGAAGTCCCACACCCTCAATAAGGGACATATCTTGTCCCAAAAACGGAATGCGCGGCAAGGGACCTTGCGCGCTTCCCAAATAGTTAAATCCTTTAGACACACTTTTTTGATTGCCAGACACATCACAACCCTGTGTAAAACTCACGGTTATTGGTATCGGGCAGGCGGGTGCATCGCGCCTGGTCCGCAAACTTTCAAACAGCGTCATATGCTGTTGTGCCGTGTGATCCCAGGAAAATTCGAGCGCGCGTTTGCGAGCGCCCTCTCCCAATTTCTCCCGCTCCGTTTTGCTATTCAACAAATCGCGTACAGCATCTGAAATCACCTCAGGAGCGATATAACCCGTCACATTCAATGGCTCAT
>JAPPAB010000102.1 GCA_026705765.1 Gemmatimonadota bacterium | reverse complement strand
CGCATCACGAACAGTTTATGGCAGAGGGATATCTGCGCCTGGGGCATCTTTTGTCGCCTGGGGAACTGGCCGCCCTACAGCAGCGCATTGACGATATTATGCTGGGGCACGTTCGCTACGAAAATATGCGCTTTCAACTCAATCCCAAAACGCCGGATGTCAGAATGGATCGCACGCTGGGGAATCAAGAGCAGACGCTCCATTATCGGCGTATCGATGATCTGGAACAAGATCCGCTCTTCCTTACCTATATGCAGCACCCTCTCTTCCGTCAGATTACCCGTCGCTATATCGGCGAAAATGTTTCGGTTTTTCGCTCTATGTTTATGAATAAACCCGCTGAGAGTGGCACGATTTTACCCTGGCATCAGGATATCGGCGTGGGTTGGGGGATTGATACCAATCCGATTATCACGGTGTGGACAGGGCTGGATGCTGCCACTGTTGCCAGTGGCTGTATGCAGATTGTGCCGGGGAGCAATAATCTGGGTATTCTCAATGAGCGGCACTATACTTCTGAAGAGGATCAGGCCAGGTACGCCGGGCCAGAGGACGTGATCGATCTGGAGACCGAGGCGGGAGAGGCTATTCTGTTGCACAATTTTTTGCTCCACCGTTCGGCTCTCAATTCGACTCCGTCGCCCCGGAGGGCTTTTAGCGCAACTTATATGGATGCGAGAACGCGTTCTTTGAAGACTGGTCAGACGTTTCCGCGCCTCTTTGGGGAGGGAGCACTCGATCCTGTGACTGTGTCGGGAAAAGCGTCTAATCTGGTGCAAGTTTTTCATGGGTGAGGTCGCTGTCAAAGACTCATACAAAAAGCCGACGTTTGAGGATACAAAGAAAAATGGTTATGGTCTATCTGAGACACGTTGATTATATTTCATGCACATAGTACACGATAAAACAAAATAAAAGGAGCGTTTATTATGCAATCGATTCCTGTGAAATATGAAAAAGGTGTCTTCATTCCGCTTGAAACACTTCAGGAAATTGACGAAGGTGTGATAGGAGAGGTTTATATTAAAGAAGTGGACGAAGTGGAGGCAATTAAATCATTTCCTTTTTTTGGCCTTTGGAAAGACCGAGAAGATATTTCTGATGGCCTCTCGTATGTTCGCAACCTGCGCGATCAGCAAAGGTATGGGAAATGAGTGCGTTTTTGGTTGATACAGATGTCCTGATTGATGTTTCCAAAGGGAATATCAATGCCGTTAATTTTCTTGCCGGTATCATGGGAACAATTTTCATCAGTCGAATTTCTACGATGGAACTTATCGTTGGGGCAAGAGATAAACCAGATCAGCTTGCGATTGAAAACTTCATTGCTCACTATACAATCAGAGAGTTAGACTTGAGCATTGGCATCAGTGCCTACAACCTTTTAACACAATATACTTTGTCTCAGGGATTGACGATTATGGATGCACTGATCGCGGCTACAGCTATTGAGCAGGACCTGACTCTTGTTAGCAAAAATGAAAAACATTTTCGGCAGATTCAACATTTAGAATTTCTCAGAGCGAGGTATTGAAATACCAAAGCAGGAGATTAATCTGATCAGACATAGACTAAGGACAGCGGAACAACACTACAAGGACGTCTATGGTGAAAGGTAGAGCAATGAAGACAAAAGAGATCGAAATCGAACGTGGAAGTGGTAATGTGTTCGCCGACCTGGGGCGACCTGACGCCGAAGCTCACTTACTAAAGGCAGAGCTTGTCACCCGCATTGACAAAATTATTCGTCAGCGAGAACTCAAGCAGGTCGAGGCGGCGAAATTGCTCGGTCTGTCCCAACCTGATGTTTCGCGTCTCCTAAGAGGGGACTTTCGTGAGTATTCCATGGAGCGTCTCTTGCGTCTGTTGACAGCACTTGAGCGCGATGTGGAAATCGTTATTCGGGAACCGGTATCTCACCGACCAGGAAGGCTTCATGTACAAATAGACCATGATCGTACTTCTGATCGCTTGGTCTATAAGTAGGACACAGCGAGCGTTGCGATTCGTCGAGAGGTATAAAGTGTGGATGAAGTAAAAAAAGATTACTTAAAAAGCCGACGTTTGTGCGTTGGCTTTTTTTGTTCTTGATGGCTAAGGAATGGGGTCACCGTGTTCGGCGGTGTGTTGGGCGTATTGTTCGCGCAGGCGGTTGGTGACGGGACCGGGTTCGCCGTTGCCGATGGTGCGGCCATCTACTTCGAGGATGGGCGAGAGTTCGCCCATGGTGCCCGTGGTGAAGCTTTCATCTGCTGTATAGACTTCGGTAAGTGATAGGTTGCGTTCGGTAACTTCGATGTCCAGGTCGCGTGCGAGGTCGATTACGACACCTCTTGTTATGCCGGGCAAGCAGGAATCCGTGTGGGGCGTGATAAGTGCCTCTTTTTTTATGATGAAGATATTGGTGGCATTGGTTTCGGATACATAGCCGAAGATGTCGAGCATGATCGCGTCATCAACGCCTGCGACATTGGCTTCGATTTTGGCGAGGATGTTGTTGATCAAATTGTTGTGATGGATTTTGGAGTCGATGCACATGGGCGGATTGCGGCGAACAGAGGCGGTGATCAGGCGGATGCCTTCTGAGGAATAAACAGGGGGTTTCCATTCTGGTAGCACAATGAGACAGGAGCCGTATTGATTAAAGTGCGGACTCATGCCCGATGAGGTTTTTTTCCCCCGCGTGAGCGTGAGCCGGATATGTACTTCATCGCGCATGTTATTGGCTTTGAGGGTTTCAAAGATCGCGGTTTTGATTGCTTCACGAGAGGGGATATCCGCAAAAGCCATGGCTTTGGCAGAGTCGAAGAGGCGGTCGAGGTGCGCGTCGAGTTGGAAGATTTTGCCGTTGTACACGCGCAGGCCCTCCCACACGGCATCGCCGCCCTGGACCGAGCTATCAAAAACGGATATTTTGGCGTCTTCGCGCGGGAGCAGTTCACCGCCGACGTGGATGAGGATGTTTTCGTTTCGCGGGTCGGGTAATTGGATAGACACGGGGACTCCGTTTACTCAGCTTTGATGGCATGGGCATAAAGCTGGTCGTAATAGGGTTGGCATTCTTTGAGGAGTGGTCGCAGATGATGGGGAAAGGGTTCGGTTTTAGGGCGATAAGGCTGAAATCCGGTGGATTTGTGGACGTTGTGGTACCAGTGTTGCGCCCATATTCCGTCTTCGGGGCGGGGGCCGGCTTTCCACGTGAGCATTGCGGGGTCAAAGGGTATGTTCAGGGCGTCGCAGAGTTTTGTGAGGACATGCCGTGGATTTTTGAGGAGTTCTCGAGAATCGAGTACGGGAAATTTTTGACCTATGGCGTGAAACTCGCTCAGTAGCTGGGCTTGCATTTTGTAGCCCGTGTCGCGCAGGGTAGGGATTTTGAGCTGGTTGACGAGCGAGGGTAGCATGTCAACGGGGTCGCGCGTGAGCAGGACATTATGGGTGTGTACGAAAAAGTCGCGGCTGATTTCGACGAGATGATGGGCCATCTGTTTCATAAAGAGCACGGGCCGATCACACGGGCCGAGGATGATATTGCGAATGACTTTTTCGCCATTGCATTCCATGGCGGCCATGACTTCGTTTGCACCCGGGTGTCTGGCAGCAGACACCCGTAAATAATGACCGTAGAGAGGTTCGTCAATTACGCGGGTGTCTGACCGCTGTGCGAATGCGTACATGAGGGCGGTTGAGACATTGCGGGGACCACTCCACATGTTTAGACGCAGGATATCGGCAGGCATATCACATTCGGAAGACGGGTTTAAAATTGGGATCGGTGATGGCATCGCGTTGTAGTGCGAAAGGTTCTATCGGATAATCCGTGTGCCCATCAATGGCGAGTTCGCTGAGGATTTTGCCCAGGATACCAGAGAATTTGTACGCGTGCCCGGCGCCTACACAGACGATGATCTGGGGATGCTCGGGGAGTGTATCGATTACGAAGTGTCGGTCTTTTGGCATTGTGTAGAGACAGGTTTTGGTGTAGAGCTTTGGGCCGAGGAATCCGGGGATGTTTTCTTTGAGCCAGGCTTCCTGGTAACGTTCGCGCTCGGCATCGGGGTCATAGGTGCGCGTATCGGTTGTCACTGCTGGACCGGATGCGTCAATGCCGACTTTGGTGGCGACTTCGCCATAGATGGGGAATCCGTAGATGGATTCGTCGGCATGAGAGATGAATATGGGGAATTTCCCAATGGCAAAGTCCGGCAGGTTTGGCGTGGCGTAGTATGTAACCTGTTCCTGGGTTACGGTGAGAGAAAGATTGATGTTCACGCTGGCGAGCAGGCGATCTGTCCAGGCACCGGCTGTGACGATGAGTTTGCGGCATGAGAAGTTGCCCTGTTTGGTTTCGATTGCGACGCCAGTGTCCGTTGGGCGAATGCGCGTGGCTTCACAGTTGTCCAGCATGGTGGCACCGCGATAACGCGCCATGGCTACATGGGTGGCATTTCCCCGACTTGCATCTACCAATCCGGTATCGGCCTGATAGATACCATCGACTTCATATTTTAGACGGAATTGGGGAAAGCGTTTCGCGATTTCATCGGCGTCAACGCGATCGTAGGGAACACCTGTTTCATCCATCGCGCCCGTGTATTTGTCAATTTCATATCGGTAGGGGTGATCGACGGGTGAAAATTGGATGCTGCCCGTTTTGAAGACCATCTGGACGCCGGATTCTTCTTCGAGCGTATGCCAGGCGGTGTACGAGGCTGGTGCCAGGCGGATATATTGGGGGTAGTAATAGGTCAGGCGGATGATGCGCGAGTGATCCTGGGAGCCGCCGTGGTGATGGCCGTGTTCAAATTGTTCTATGCCCAGGATGTCTTTGCTTTTTCGGCGCGCGAGCCAATACGCTGTTGCACTGCCGATGCCTCCACAACCGAGGACGATGTATTCGTAATCTGTTTTCATGGTCTTGTATTAGAGATTTTTTGCGTTGTCCAGATTGTATTTTTTCAGGCTTTTGTGGGTGCCAAAGGCATAGTGCCTGGACATGTCTGGCGAATAGCGACTGGCTTCTGGCGTACGTCCGAGTGCTTCTGCAATAGCGCGAACATGATGAGGCGCGCCACCGCAGCAGACGCCGAGGTAGCGGATATCCGCGCTGTATGCTTCTCTAGCAAATTTTGCCATTTCATACCGATTGCAGGTAAAGGGATCAAGCGCGGTGGGAAAGGGGCGATCTTCGGGCAAGCGCGGGTCGCGGAGAGACTGCATAGTGGGGTGTTCAGGGGTAGTGCGGTAGGGGACAGGTAATGCCGCAACATGGCATGAGACTGCTTGTCGGATGCGCACGACAGCAGGCATCATGGTCTGGGGACCCCGCGCGCAATTTATACCGACGACGGTCGCGCCGTCTTGCTCTAATTTTTTGGCAGCGACTTCGAGGGGGATTTCGTCTCTGAGGTCGTCTTCTCTGTGCGGGGTGAGGGTGACGACGGCTGGTAGGCCAGTTTCTGTGATGGCTTTGAGGGCGATTTGCGCTTCGCCAAAAAAAGAGAAGGTTTCGGCGATGATAAAATCGACATTTGCCTCGGTTGCCCAGTTGATTTGTTCTTCGAACATGCCGCGAACAACTGAGTCAGATGCTTTGTCATTGGGATGCCAGATATTTGTGTTGCAAATATTGCCCGCGACCAGAGGTGGCTCTCCAGTGGCTTCTCGCGCTATGTCGTGGGCGAGTGATAAGGCGTTTTTTTGAAGAGGTTCGAGCAGTTCTTCTTTGCCGATTAGACGCAGTTTTTCGCGGTGGGCGTAATACGTGAGGGCTTCGATAACATCTGAGCCAGCCCGCAAAAATTCGCGGTGTAAAGCGGCGACTGCTTCGGGGTGTTCTAAGACGACTTCGGGTACATAAGCTCCCGCCTGGAGATATCCCCTGCGCTCGAGTTCAAATACATACCCTTCGGCGCATATTACACCGCTCTCATTCAGGCGTTCCACCAGCCCGCGTTTTGGAATTTGTTTATCCATTGCTTGTCCTTTACTAAAAGCAATTGCATGGTAGGGATTTGAAATTGGGAAGTCAAGGCAGAGTTATCGCGTTTGACTTCGGTTGGATAGCGTTATATTCTAAAGGCGTTAGAATTGGAAGTGGGGATTTGATCCAATAGGAGGAGATATGAAGGCAGTTGTGGTGATGTTTGATTCACTAAATCGACATCTGTTGTCGCCCTATGGGTGTGACTGGACGCATACGCCAAATTTTAAACGGTTGGCAGAGCACGCGGTAACGTTTGACAGATCTTATGTGTGTTCGATGCCGTGTATGCCAGCCAGGCGGGATTTTCATACGGGGCGGCCCAATTTTTTGCATCGTTCCTGGGGACCGCTGGAGCCGTTTGACGATTCGGTGCCCCGCATGTTAAAAGCGCATGGTGTTTCGAGCCATCTGGTGAGCGATCATCAGCATTATTGGGAAGATGGCGGGTGTACATATCACACCCAGTATAGTACCTGGCAGTTTTTCAGGGGGCAGGAAGGGGATCTGTGGAAGGGACAGGTGGCAGATCCTTGTACGGAAAATACGTATGGGCGAAATTCGGGTGAAGATGACCTGTCCCGGCAGGATTTGATCAATCGGCAATTTATGCGGCGGGAAGAAGATCAGCCCCAGTCGAAGACGTTTGAGGCGGGGATTGATTTTATTCGGCGGAATTACACGGAAGACAATTGGTTTTTGCAGATTGAAACATTTGATCCCCACGAGCCGTTTTTCTCCCAGCGCAAGTTTAAGGACCTCTACGCCGAACATTATCGCGATTACGACGGTCCGTTACACGATTGGCCGAGCTATGAACCGGTGAAAGAGACGCGAGAGCAAGTTGAGCATATGCGGTTTGAATATGCTTCGCTGCTGTCGATGTGCGATGCCAAGCTGGGCGATGTACTGGATTTGATGGATGAGTTGGAGATGTGGGAAGATACGTTGCTGGTGGTGTGGACCGATCACGGGTTTTTGCTGAGTGAGCACGATTGCTGGGCAAAGATGTGGATGCCTTTTTATGAGGAAGTGGCCCACACACCGTTTTTTATCTGGGATCCTCGGTGTGGTAAGAAAGGTGAACGGCGGGAGGCATTGGTGCAGCCGTCGATTGATCTGGGACCGACGTTGCTGGATTTTTTTGGCTTGGAGCCGACAGTGGATATGCTCGGCAAACCACTTGGCGATGCGGTGGATAATGATACTGCGGTGCGGGAGGCAGCGGTTTTTGGGATGCACGGACATCAGGGCAATGTGACGGATGGGCGGTACGTGTATATGCGGGCAGCGGCAGATCGGGAAAATCAGCCTCTGTTTGAATATACGTTGATGCCAACCCATATCCGATCTCATTTTGCGCCAGAGGAATTGGTGGGCAAGATGGCGCTTTCCGAACCGCTCAGTTTTACCAAAGGGTGTGAGGTGCTGAAGATTAACACCGGGCGAGATAGCAAGGGGTTTAGTCCCAGATTATTGAGAATCCATGATTTTGGGACCTTGTTATACGATTTGGAACAGGATCCAAAACAGGAAAAGCCACTGGAGGATCCGGAGGTTGAAAAACGAATGGTAGATCTGTTGATTCAGGGGATGGAAGCATGTGATGCGCCCCTGGAACAGTATGTACGGCTGGGGTTGAGGTGATCTATTGACCCTATTTTGAAAGGAGGTCGCCGTTTGAAACGCGTCGGCTTTTACGATCTCGATCTGAATAATTTTCACGCAAATGTGTATTTGAGTGCGTTCAGGAATGAATTGAAGGACCGGGGATTTGAGGTGACGGGTTGTACGGGTATTCGCCAGAAATCGAGTCTCGCATGGGCAGAGGAAAATGGGGTGCCCTATTTTCCGGACGTGCAGGCTCTGAACGATGCGGTCGATTATTATCTCGTTCTGGCGCCGAGGACTCCGGAGCGCCATCTGGCTATGTGTGAGGCGATTTTTCCATTTGGCAAGGCGACTTATGTGGATAAGACTTTTGCGCCCGATCTCGATACGGCGCAACAGATATTCGCGCTTGCAGATAAGTACCGCGTTCCGATACAGACTTCGTCTGCTCTGCGGTATAGCAATGTGCAGAATTTTGTGCGGGAAGTCGGTCCTCGCAAGGTGAAACACATGGTTGTCTGGCAAGGTGGGCGGTCTTTTGATGAGTATGGTATTCATCCGACAGAAATTGTGGTGAGTTGTATGGGGACGGGGGCAAAACGACTGATGCGCCGGAGTAAGGGAAAATACAATCAGATTCTGATCGATTTTACGGGCAATAGAACGGCGGTGATCAACATGAATGAAAAACACAGGACGCCGCAAGCTGCTGTTGTGACGACGACGGAAGAGACGCGGTATATGGAGGTGGATCGGGAGGTGATTTTTCCGCGTTCTACCGGGGCGATTATAGATCTTTTTGAAAGTGGGAAGGCGAATATTCCGCGTCTGGAAAGTTTGCTGATTCGACGCATTCTGGATGTGGCGGAACGAGAACGGGCACAACGCGAGTTTGTTGATATTTAGGAGGGTGACAATGATTAAAATGGCGCAATACGGTACAAAACACGGTCACGCAGCCGGCAAATTGCAGTCGATGCAAACCAATGCTGAGGTGGAGGTGGTTGGTGTGTTTGAATCCGATGAGAGTCGCCGCGAGGAGGTGGCGCAATCGGGCGGTTATGAAGGCGTTTATTGGTTTGAGTCGGAAGCAGAGATGCTGGAGGATGATGAAATTGTGGCTGTTGCATCAGAGGGTGCAAATGTCGAGAGTCTGGATCAGACTGAGGCCATTATTCAAGCGGGGAAGCATGTGTGGTATGACAAGCCCGCTGGCGAGAATTGGGATCAGTGGCAGCGGATTATCGCACGGGCACGGGAGGGGGATTTGCTGATTCAGATGGGGTACATGTTTCGGTATCACGATGGGTATTGCAAGATCGCAGAGTGGGTGCATTCGGGGTTTTTGGGCGATGTGTTTGCGGTTCGGGCGCATATGTCCACGTTTTTGGGTAGAGCGCAGAAAAAAGTTGTCGCAGTACATCAGGGTGGGGTGTTTTTCGATTTGTGCGGGCATCAGCTCGATCAGATTGTCCATCTTTTGGGTAGGCCCGAGCGCGTGACGCCATTTTTGCGCGAAGATATGTTCGAGGTTGAGGGATTTACCGATAATGGGGTGGGTATTTTTGAATTTGAGCGGGCGATTGCCATTGTCGATATTGCGGCGCTGGAGCCGCGGCCCAACGCGCGTCGGTTTGAGGTGTACGGCACAAAGGGGAGTGCGATTATGGAGCCGATGGAGCCTGCGGAGAAAATCCGCCTGTGCTTGGACGAGGCGCGCGGTGGGTATGACGAGGGTGTGCAATTTGTCGATGTGGCACAACAATCGCGGCAGGATTTGTACGATTTGGAATTGGAGGCGTTTTTACCGGCTATTCGAGGTGAGTGCGCGCCGGATAGATCTTACGAACACGAGTTGCTGGTTCAAGAGGCTGTGTTGCGGGGCGTTGGGCATCTTTAAAGGTGAGGAGAAATATATGAACGTTATTTGTGTCATGCTGGATTCATTGCGGGCAGATCACGTGGGTGCTTATGGCGACCGGGCACGGACGCCGAATATGGATCGCATTGCGCGTGAGTCGCTGGTGTTTTCAAAGGCGTATTCGGGGTCGTTTCCAACCCTGCCGTGTCGGCGCGATTTGTTTACGGGACGGTGGGGGCATCCGTTTAATACATGGGATAAAATGGAGCAGAATTTGCCCACGATGGCCGAGCGCTTTCGCCGCGAGGGGTACACAACAGGGCTGGTTTTTGATACGCCGATGTTTATGACTCAGGGCAATTTTCTGGATCGCGGATTTGGTTCTATTTCGTGGATTCGCGGACAGGGGGGCGAGCCGTGGATTAGCGATGCATTGGAGGAGATCAAATGGCCTGCCAGTGAGGATAAAGTAAAATCCGGGGTGATGCGCTATCTGGCGAATCAGCGCGGACGGTTGTTTGAATCGGATTATCTGGGACCTCGCGTGTTTACCGAGGCGATGCACTGGCTGGAGCGGAATTATGTGAAGGATGGTTTTTTTCTGTGGATTGATTCTTGGGATCCGCACGAGCCGTGGGATCCGCCGCAGTATTATGTGGATATGTACGATCCGGGTTATGAAGGCGATGAGCTTATTTATCCGTGTTATGGGTTCAGCAATTATATGACGGATGAGGAACTCAATCACGTGCGCGCACTGTACGCGGCTGAGGTGACGATGACGGATCGGTGGTTGGGGATGTTGTGGGATACGATAGGTGTGTTGGGCTTAAAGGAGAATACGGTTTTTTTGCTGATGGCAGATCACGGGCACTATTTTGGCGACCACGGTTTGCAGGGCAAGCCCTGGGGAGATTGGGGGCAGCTTTACGATCCGATGGTTCATATTCCGTTTGTGGTGTATCATCCGGATGGCGTGATGGCGGGCAAACAGGTGGATAGTCTGGTGCAGCCGGTGGATGTGTTTCCGACGCTTTGCAGTCTGGCGGGATTGGATGTGCCCGATGGCGTGCAGGGGGAGTCATTTGCCGATGTTTTGTCGGGCAAGACGGTGCAACACCGGGAATTTGCAATTAGCGGGCGCAATTTGAATGATAGCTGGGGCACGGTGCCTGCTACGATAACCGATGGTACGTGGACGCTGGTGTATTGGCCGAATAAAGATCTCAAATACAAAGGTCCCAAACCGATTCGCACTGAGCGCTACGATTGCCGCAATATGCCAGAGCGCCGCGTGGATGAGTTGTTTTATATGCCGGAAGATTCCGGTCAAAAAAATAATATGATTGCCGAGCATCCCGAAGAAGCAGGGCGGTTGCACAGGGCGCTTTTGGAACTGATTGAGGATACAGAGACCGATCCAGAGATTGCGAAAACGTACTTGCCCGCGCCGGGCGATCAGTACCAGTGAGTTTTTTATGATCGTACGTCTTGTCTGCCGTCGCCGCATCCGCCATCGCCGGCCGTGCGCACATGCGGTTTTCCCGTTATTTTGGTGCCTTTGTACGCATAAGGGTCTTCGCCTACGATCATGATGATTTCTCGCATGTCTGCGGTTGCCATGCGTTCGCCGGGTTTCAAATTGCGCCAGGGGAGGAGGGATTCCGCGCTCATGTAGTGGTTGACGAGCACGCGACGGAAGCCGGATTTGGCGCGGTTGGGAAACGAGCGATGGAGCAGGTAGCCGTGAAAGAAGACGAGCGCGCCTGTTTTGACTTCGACGGGGATGGCGTCGTCATCTGTGTAGGGGAATCGGAAGGTTTCATGGGCACAGTCAAAGCGCTTGTCGTGCTGTACGTGTTGAGGCCACAATATGCCGCGTTTGTGCGAGCCGGGAATGACCCACAAGCAGCCGTTTTCAGTGGTGGCATCGTCAAGGGCAAACCAGCCGCCCGTGAGCGACCGGTCGCGGGTGGGGATGTAGATTTCATCCTGATGCCAGGCTTGTCCGGGTTTTCCCGCGCTTTTGATGAAGAGCATGGATTGCATGCATTTGACATTGGGTCCGATGACGCTCGTGAGGCCATCGACCATTACGGGATGGGATAGCGCGTCGTACATGATGGGCGAGATTCTGTGTACGTGGTGGATACACAGGATGCGTTTGATTACATCGTCGTCAGTGTCGTCGGGCGAGATAGCGGGTAAATTGCCTATGTCGCCGCGCTCCCCTCGGCACAGCGCTGTGGTTTCATCGCGCAGGATTTCGACTTCTTCGGGGGTGAGCGCATCGGGGATTACGAGGTATCCATTTTCGCGGTAAAAAGCCATGTCGTCTTCGGTGACGCGAGAGGTGGCTTCTTCGGAGATGGTTGCCATTGAAAACTCCATAGAGATTGACTGATAAAGCAAGTTCGTTCTATAATAATCGGGTAGTAGGGCGTTGTCGTCAAGAATAATGCATACTGTAAAACAATTTTTAAGGAGGGTTGTATCTTGAACAGAAGACCAAATTTTGTGGTGATTTTTTTAGATGATTCCGGATGGGCGGATTTTCGGCCATTTGGAGAGACGGCGTATCCGACGCCCAATGTGGAAAAATTGGCTGCAGGCGGGTGTTGTTATCACCAGTTTTACGTGCCTCAGGCAATTTGTTCAGCGTCGCGGGCGTCATTGTTGACGGGGTGTTATCCTGGCAGGCATAAGCTTTATGGCGCAATTCCGCCCCGGGCACGGGGTTTGGATCCGAGTTTTGCCACGATTGCCGAGGTTCTTAAACCAGTGGGATATGCAACGGGGGTGTTTGGCAAGTGGCATATTGGCGATCACGAGGATACGCGACCACCCGCTCGGGGGTTTGATGAGTCGTCGGGTTTGATGTATTCCAACGATATGTGGAAGTACCATCCGCAGAGCAGGCATTTTGATACTATGGAATTGCAGTTCTGGAAAAATGGTGAGATCGTTATTGACGATGTGTCGCCAGAGCAGCAGAAGATGCTGACGACCTGGTACACGGAGCATGCGGTCGATTTTATCGGGCGTCACGCCGATGAGCCGTTTTTCCTGTATGTGCCCCACAATATGCCGCATGTACCGCTGTTTTGTAGCGATAAGTTCGACGGAAAATCAGGGGAAGGTTTGTATGCCGATGTGATGATGGAGATCGATTGGTCGGTGGGTGAGATTATGACCGCGCTCGAAGAAGCGGGTGTGTCGGATGATACGGTTGTGGTTTTTACGTCGGATAATGGCCCCTGGATTTCTTATGGCAATCACGCGGGGAAGACGCCATATCGCGAGGCGAAGGGGACGGGTTTTGACGGGGGTACGCGTTCGGCGTGTGTGATGCATTATCCCAATGGCATTCCCGCGGGTGAGGTATCGCATCAGGCATTTTGTTCGGTGGATTTTTTGCCGACATTTGCAAAGTTGGCGGGGGCGGATTTGCCGGATTATACGATTGATGGGGTCGATGTTTGGGATATTGTGACGTGCCAGCCGGATGCGACCAATCCGCATGTTTATTATCCAGTTTCAACCGGGCGAACTTTCGATGGGGTGGTCAGTGGGGATGGCAAGTGGAAGTTGCATTTGCCACACGATTATCGCACGCTTGTAGAAGCGGGTAATGACGGAGAGCCAGGGCGCTACGAGATCGCGCATATTGAGTTGTCGCTTTTTGATATGGAAAACGATCCCTACGAGACGACGAATGTGATTGATGAGTATCCCGAGGTGGCACAAGAACTCAAGGTGTTGGCTGAAAAGCATCGGGACAAATGGTGGGTGGAGCGAAATTAAAACGGGAGATTTTGCAATGGGTATTTCGACTAAAGAGTGGACGCCGACTTTGACGGAAAAAGAGACCGTGATGTTTGATCTGAAAGGGTATATTCTCTTTCCGGCTGTTTTGAGCGAGGATGAGATGGCGCCGATTGTGGAACAGTGTGAGAAATTGCGTACCGATAAAGAGTCTCTACCGCCCGAGGCGCGTTGTTTGCCAGGTGGTCCAGCGTCGAAATTGATCGATCATCCGGCGATTATGCGGGTGTTGCATACGGTTATTGACGATGAGACTGAGAAGATCCGCCTGGAGGGCGCATTTGTGTCTTATCGCTTTAAGGGAGATAATCACAGGGGATGGACGCCGCATGCCGGGGGTAAGTCCGTGAATCCCAATTATAGCTATCAGTACCACGATGGGCGGATTTATTCCGGGATGACGAGGGTGGTTTGGGAATTAAATGGCGTGGAGAAGGGCAAAGGGGGGACGGCGTTTATTCCGGGGAGCCACAAGTCCAATTACCGGAAAAAGCTGCCTTTGTTCGACGATCCCGATTCGGGGGTGTGGGATACGTATGGCTGTCCGCCGGGGTCTCTGCTGGTTTTTTCCGAGGCTGTGCGCCATACGTCTTGTGTATGGACGCAGGATGTGCCGCGGATGGCTCTGTTTTACGCTTATAATCACATCAATGTGCGACATCACAAACCCGGTTTTACAGAAGAGATGCTCAATTCACTTTCGCCAGAACACCGTCGGTTTTTCAGTGAGGTGTATCATCCGCAATTTGATGGCGATGAATGGAAAAGGCGTCTGAATCGTTGAGTATATACGGGGAAAGCACTGGCGAGACGGGATGGGTTGTTGTAAATTGTGCGAGAGTGTTGTCTTTCATGTTTTTATAGGGAGTGCGTAATGGCAAATAAGGTGACGATTTTTGGTGCGGGTAGCGTGGTGTTTTCGCTCGGGCTGGTGAAGGATTTATGTCTGACAAAGGAGTTGAATGGCAGCCACGTTTGTTTTATGGATATCAATGAGGATGTGCTCGATGTGATTTACGAACTCGGGCGGCGGTATGCCGAAGATTTGAGCGCGGATATGACGTTTGAGAAGACGACTGATAGAGAGGCCGCGTTGAAGGATGCCGATTTTGTGATAAATACGGCGACGGTGACGCACAATGAGTATTTTATGCAGCGGCGGCGCAAGATGACGGCGAAGCTCGGGTATTTTTACGATAAAACCGGGATGCCCGAGTATTACAATTTGCAACTGATGCTGGATGTGGCGAGAGATATGGAAAAGCTGTGTCCCGATGCGTGGATTTTACTGGCGGGTAATCCGGTATTTGACGGGACGACATTGATGACGCGGGAGACGGGGATTAAGGTGTGCGGATTGTGTCACGGGCATTATGGGTACGCGGGTGTGGCGCGCACATTGGGATTGGACCCGGATGAGGTGACGTGGCAGGCACCGGGGTTGAATCACAATATCTGGATGACGGATTTTATCTTTGAGAATGAGGATATGTATCCGAAGTTGGATCGATGGATTGCTGAGGAGAGCGAGGCGTATTGGGAGCGGTTGGCCCGAGAGGGCAAGGCGATTCCCACGCAGATGTCGCGTGCATCGATTCATCAATACAGGATGTATGGTTTGATGCCTATTGGCGATACACCCCGGCGGGGCGGCTGGTGGTATCACACGGATCTGGATGCGCGGCAATACTGGTACGATCCCAATGGCGGTAAAGACACGCCGGCTGGGCGCGATGCGGTGCTGGCGGGCAAGGCAGAAAAATACGAGCAGATGAAGGCGGCGGCTTATGATGAGAAAATTCGGCCGATTGATTTGTTTGGCGATCAGATGACGCACGAGCAGCATATTCCGATTATGAATGGGCTGGTGAACAATGTGGAAGGTCAGTTTCAGGTGAATGTGCCCAATTGCGGCGTTTTGCCGGGTATTCCCGACGATGTGGCAGTGGAAGTGCCCGCGATTGTAAATAAAAAGGGCATTCAGCCTTTGCGCGTGCCGCCATTGCCTAAGAAAATTATGCTGGAGTGCATTTATCCCGATTGGCTCAGTATGGAGCGCACGCTCGAAGCGGTTTTGTCGGGCGATAAGTCGATGATGCTATTTGGCGTGCTCGAAAGTAAGGAGACAAAGTCTTACGAGCACGGGTTAGAGGTGCTGGACGCGTTGTTTAATATTGAACCCAATGAGCCGATGAAATACGTGGAAGATATCAACGCGCATTTTGACTGGCCGAAAAATTGGGCGTAGGGCATCTGCAAAGGCTAAAAGGAAGGATCCGCATTGAAGTATCCACAGGGTCACACAAGAGCCGCTTGGCGGCCCGTGGGGCCGGACGCGTGCGCCGATCCGCTCGGCGCCCTGGCTCGGGCGGAGATACCGGCGATTCTGTTGCCCCAGGTCTGTACGCCAGCCGATTGCCAGCGGCTGATGGAACGCTTTGCCGAGCGCGGGTTGCTGCGCGCTGCGGGCGACGAGCGCACGCGCATCGACATTGGCACCAGCCTGGGCAACTTGGGCGGCGACCAAGAGGCGTTCTTGGCAGATGCGGAGGAGACGCACGCGCTTTTTGCTACCCTTTTTGCGGGTTTGCTCGACCCGGTGCAACTGCTCTATCGGCACTTGCAGGCGTTGGCTTCCAATAAGGAGGTTAAGACGGCGCGCGAACGCGCCGGGCGCTTGTACGGCCCGGCCATCTTTCGCATCCACTACGAGACCCACGCCTATAGTCCGCACATCGACCACATCGTTCTGCGCGAAAAGCGGTTCAACTACGAGGTGGCGCGCTTTACCCACCAATTTGCCGGTGTGCTGTGTGTGCAGAACGCGGATTCTGCAGGGCCTGGGGTGCAGGCTGTTTTGCATCGCTGTCTGTGGACCGAGGAGATACAGCCGTATATCGCCGAGGGCCGTTTTCACGAATATGCGGCCGCGCATGGCGTGGCGCACTGCGAGGTCGCGCTCGACCCGGGCGATTTGTATTTCTTCAATACGCGCTGCATCCACGAGGTCCCTGCGGTGCAGGGGGACGATCCGCGGGTGGTGCTCGCCGTCTTCATTGGCTATGCCGAAGACGGCGACGAAATCTACGTGTGGTCTTAACCCGTGTTGCCGTTTACGCACATCGTCCGCGCCCTGCCAGCGACCGTTCCCTTTGTGCCGCCCGAGGCATTGGAGCGGGAACAAGAGCAGCCGCTCGCCCTGCGAGTTGGTGCTAACGAGAGCAATTTTGGTATCTCGCCGCGTGCGCGGCAGGCCATGGTAGAGGCGGTGGAGCAAGTGCATTGGTACAACGATCCAGAGGGATACGAGCTGCGCTCGGCGTTGGCGGTGCGGCACGGGGTGGCGCAGGAAGAGGTCGTCCTGGGTGCGGGGATTGACGAACTGTTGGGGCTTTTGGTGCGCCTTTTTGCCGAGCCGGGTGACGCAGTGGTGACGTCGCTGGGGGCCTATCCCACGTTTAACTACCACGTCGAGGGGCACGGGGCGGTGTTGCACAAGGTGCCCTATCGCGCGGATCGGGAGGACTTGCAAGCCCTGTTGGACAAGGTGCGGCAAGTGCGCCCCAAGCTGATCTATGTGGCCAATCCCGACAACCCCATGGGCACCTATCAGCGAGCCGACGAGTTGCGGGATTTTATCGCGGGGTTGCCGCCGGATTGTGTGTTGCTGCTCGACGAGGCGTATATCGACTTCGCGCCGGAGGATGCCCTGTTGCCGCTGGAAGTGGAACGGGCACAGGTGGTGCGGTTGCGGACGTTTTCCAAGGCGCACGGCATGGCTGGGGCCAGGGTCGGCTACGCGCTGGCACACCGCGATGTGGTGGCCGCGCTCGACAAGGTGCGCAATCACTTTGGCGTCAATCGCATCGCCCAGGCCGGGGCACTTGCTTCGCTGGGCGACGATGCGTTCGTGCGTTCGGTGGTGCGGCAAGTAGAGGAAGGCCGACGGGAATACGCGGTGCTGGCGGCGGAATTGGGGCTGCAAACGGTGCCTTCGGCGACTAATTTTGTGGCCCTCGACGTGGGTAGTGGCGCGCGAGCGCGGCGGCTGATGCAGATGCTTTTGCAGCACGGGGTCTTCGTGCGGATGCCGGGCGTGGCTCCGCTCGACCGCTGCATTCGCGTGACCGTGGGGCCATCCGCCGAGCGGCAAGCCTTTGCGAAGGTGTTGGGTGCGGTGTTGCCGCAATTAGATATTGGAGACGAAATCTTCTGTTGACAGCATTTCAAGGGTTCTTCCGCACATTTTCACGATAAAGGAGATCTGTTGTGAAATACGGTATTCGAGATAATATGTTAAAAGCACCGCTGGAAGCGGTATTTTCAGTGGCGAAGGATATTGGGTTTGATGGGGTGGAGTTTTGTGTTGGGCGAGACTATGGGGAAAATATTTTGTGGGAGGATGGTGGGGCAGAGAAGCTGAAGGGGTTGGCAGATGCGGCGGGTGTTGAGATTTCTTCACTGTCGCCAGGGGTGTTTTCGCAATTTCATCCCGCGTTGCCAGAAGCGGAAAAGTGCGCCGAGGGCGTTGAGATTTTGACGCATGTGATTGAGGCATGTGCGGCGGTTGATACGCGACATATTCTGGTGCCGATGTTTCCACGAGATATGGATGCGTGGCCGGATTCGACATGGGATCAACTGGTGGATGGGTTCAAAGCACTGGGAGATGTTGCGGAAGAACACGGCGTGATTTTGGACCTGGAGACGACGTTTAGCGCAGATCAACTGGTGATGATTTTGGATCGCGTGGGGTCTCCTGCGGTGAAGGTGTATCACGATACGGGCAATACGATGACGCGCGGACAGGATCCGGCTGAGGAAATTTTGAAGCTGGGTAGCGAGGGTGTGGGGATGATTCACGCGAAGGATACGGACCGACAGGCGCTGGGAGACGGGCGCGTGGATTTTGATTCGGTAGATGCGGCGATGCGCGAGATCGGTTACGATGGGTACATTGTTCTGGAGACGCCTTCGGGCGACGATCCAAATGCCGATCACGCGAAGAATCTGGCGTTTATCAAGAAGCTGGGGGTTTGAGTATAAGCTGGAACATTCGGAATTTCTGTTTGGTCAAATAAAAAAGGCCGTTAGCCTTCGAACTTTGGCGAGATCGGGCTAACGACCAGATAGCCGTATTAAGGATTTAGCAACCCGTTATACGACAAAAAGGATAGACTTTAACAATTTCACCTGTTTTTGTCAATATTGGGAGAGGAGGAGAATATCGACAATTAAACTTCTACGGAGTTGTACATCGCTTCAATAGAAATAACCCGTTGTGCTCCCTGGAAAGGAGGCAATATGATATGAACCATCGAGATATTGGATGCAGGAAACATGTTAAAAGGAGGAATACGTATGAATAGATATTTGATGTTGAAGGTGTGGCTGCTGGCATTGTTGATTGCGGTGCCGGTTTCTGCCCAGGAGGCTCGATACGGCGCTGGCGTGTTTTTTAACCGCAGTGTGCCCGTGCTGGGGTTTCACGATCGGTATTCGGCTTCTCAGGTATATGGTGCGGTGCTGGATTATCAGGTCAGTTCGCGCGCTACGATGGAGTTTGAATACCATCACCTGACAATGGATGACGGAAAGATCGAAGGTCTGGCGTTTACGTGGCCCATTGACAAGCAAAAATATTTGAGTCCAGATGCGGATTCTCGGTTTAATCTCAACAGCTTTTTGATCAATGCGCTGGCGTATCTGAATACCCGAAAGTCCGGCAGTGATTTGCAGCTTTTGCCTTATGTCGCTGTGGGTGCGGGGTTTTACGATTATCAGGATCGGATTACTGGTCTGATTTATCCGGGACAAAAAGAGGAGCCTTTGAATGCGGATCTGATGCTGGATGATCGAGAGGATGAACATACGGCTCTGGGGGCGAATTTTGGGTTGGGCATGACGGTGGTGCAGGGGCGATTCGGGCTGGATATCCGCGGGCGCTATCACATGATTCTGGGTGATTTGCGGCCGATGGAGGCGTGGAATCTGCCCGGGGTATTTCCCATTGCGATGTTCGATTTCAGGACGGCATTCAAATTGTACTGGTAGATCTCAAAGAGGAGAGGATTATGAAGCGGTTAATATTGGGATTTATTTTGTTGTTGCTGATGGATACATCGGCCATGGCGACAACAGCGGGTAAAATCACGGGTGTCATCACAGATGCCGCTACAGGTGAGTCCTTGCCGGGCGCGAATGTGGCGCTCGAAGGGACCCGCAAAGGAGCTACTACCGATGCCGAAGGCCGCTATTTGATTCTGGCTGTAGATCCCGGCATGTACACCCTTACGGCGACGATGGTGGGCTATGGCACAGAGAAGAAAGAAGCGGTGCAGGTGATTGTGGATTATACATCTACAGTAAATTTTGCACTGAAAGAAGCCAGTCTCGAATTGGCCGAGTTGGTTGTTGTTGCGGAGCGTCCGCCTGTGGAGCCAGATAAAACCACGAGCAAATACGTGGTTTCTTCGGCAGATATTCAGGCTGTGCCGCAGGTGAGATCAACATCGCAATTAATTGCATTGCAACCGGGTATGGCACTGGATGGCACCAACCGCATTCGCGGAAGTACGACGCGGTCGCAGACGGGTACGCAGGTGGGCTATTATATCGATGGGATTGAGGTCGATCGGAGCTTGCTCACAGGCGTGAATACCACGGCTATTCAGGAGTTGAGTGTGCTGACCGGTGGTATGAATGCGGAATTTGGCAATGCGGGTGCTGGTATTGTGAGTCTGGTGACAAGAGAGGGCCGGGGCGATTTCTCGGGTCGGGTGGAGTATAAGTTCACGCCTTCGGGGAAAAAACACTGGGGCAGAGACGTTTATGAAAGCCCCGGGTTTGAAGACAATGTGCAGTGGGACAATCCCGATTGGGTGAATGAAACATATATGGATCCGGGACCGGACCGCGTCCTGGGGACATCTGACGATGTCGAGCGCATGGCGCACGAGCGCATCGATTATACGGACAAGATCGGGCACCGCTTAGAGGGTACGCTGGGTGGGCCGCTCACACCCGATTTTTCGTATTTTGCCAGTGTGAGTTATGCCCGCAACCCGGCCAGGTTCCCGGCGGCTGAACAGGTGTCGGACGATCCGCCGCGCATGCAGGGAACGTTGACGTATCGGCCCAGCGCAAATATCAAGGTTAAAGCTCTGGGGATGTATCAACGCTCGGATCAGTTTCAGGGATCGACGCGTAATAATGCACAAAATATTTTTTTTCCAGAAGATTTTTCAGCTTCGGGCACTTATACATTGTCGCGGCAACTCCAGGTGTTGACGCTGACGCATACATTGGGCGAAAATACGTATTACGATCTGAGATTTTTCTACAACAAATACGATCGCGATGCGTTCGATGTGCCGGATGCCACCGAAGCCGTGCGCAAAGATAAGGCGGGTTTTTTCAATTTGCCCACGCTGTTGCGCGAATACACCGAAGAGGAAGATATAAAATACGGCATCAAGTACGATTTTGTGAGCCAGGTCAACAGGTCGCACTTGATTCAGACGGGATTGGTGCTCACGCAGCGGTCGTATCACCGCACGCGAGAAGATTTTGACAATACCAAGAGCCGCTTTCTCGAGTTTGTGGCCGATGGTTTTGAACTGGGCAAAAATGTGAAGCCGTGGACGCTGAACCTGTATGTTCAGGACAAGATTGAGTATGGGGGCCTGGTGGCCAACCTGGGTTTGCGCTGGGATTATTACAATTTTGGGCGCAATGGCTCGATGGGAGAGGCACTGGGCAAATCGCCGATGTACAGCACGTTTACGCGGGCGCGGTATGAAATGGATCATCTCGATAGTTCCACGCCAACGATGACGGCATTGAGTCCGCGTGTGGGTCTGTCACATCCGATTACAGACCGCCTGGCAGCGCACTATTTTATCGGTCGATCGAATGTCTTTCCCGTGCTTCTCGAAACCCATCGCAGGCAGTTCTCGAGTGAGGCTCCAGACAATGATCTCAACGGCAATGGCATGATCGATGAGACCGAAAAGTGGAATGCTATGGAAGTGCATACCACGGCGCGGCAGCCATCCGATGGCATGAAACCCCAGCGCACGACGAGTATGGAAATGGGGGTGGACTGGAATTTTGTGGCCGATTATACGGCGAGTATTACGGCGCACTATCGGCGCGACGAGGGGTTGTACGCCAGCAACAATATTTCTTATTGGGTAGATCCGCTCAGCGGTCAGTCTGCTCAGGTCAATGCCATACGCAATACCTATTGGCAAACAGCGCGCGGCCTCGAATTGTCGCTGAAGAAGACGTTTAGCAATAATTTCCAGTTTAATTTGTCCTACAATGCCGAATGGGTGCGCGATCCGGGCGGTATTCACTACGGCAAGCACTCTGCGAACTGGTATGTGCTTCCCGATGCTGATTTTATTAATGCCGGGCACTACTGGACCGATTGGGAAGTGCAACCCGATGGTTCGGAAAGACCCGTGCCACTCACGTCTGAGCAAGTGGCTGACATCAGCGCGAAAGCCGAGGCAAATATCGTGTCGTGGACCGAGCAGGCCGGAGCACAGGGACCGGGTGCTGGTCCGTGGCAGCCGCCTATTAAAACCAATGAGAACGGTATCTGGACAGCTTCAAATGGGCAGGTTTTTTCTGCTGAGCCTACCAGTGGACAGCGCAGGAATCAGTTGTCGCTTCAGTTGTATTATGCCACGCCGATGGCTTATGGTCCCAAAATGGGTGCGGTCAATCCATTTGGGGGGCTGCGCGTGAGCATGATCTACCGCATTTTCAGCGGCGCGCCGTTTGAATATGTTCCCCCGGTTGGTCCGCGGGAATTTCGCACCGGGACACCGGTGATGAAGACAGATCTGTACGCGGCCAAAGATTTTCGCGCCATTGGCAATTTGCGCCCCACGTTATTTGTGGAAGTGAGCAATTTGTTCAATGAAAAGAGTACGGAGAGCCGAAATTCTGATTTCACGTATATACAGTACGGGCTGCGGCTGCCGCCGCCAGATGATACCGAGTATTTGCTTTATGGCGATCCGAATGAAGCCACGCGTTACAGGTATCAGCCGCGCGAAGTGGAAATCGGTCTGGAAATTCAGTTTTAAAAATTGGAGGATAGTGATATGAACAGGAGATTTCAAGCTGCTGTCCTGATCCTGATAGTTGTCGGGTGGGCGTTTAATGCCTATTCCCTGGACACGCAGAATCTGCGGCAACTCACCCGCGGGCAACTCTGGACCGGATTTCGCAATGAAGGAACCCAGGGCGGTGTCTGGGACGACCGAAGTTCTCGCGGCGCACCCCGCTTGACGTATCCGGGCATGGGCAATGGCCTTATGCTCAATATGGCGGGTGCGGACTATATCGAGTATTTCGGCAAAAAGAACGGTTTTAGCTGGGCTGAACAAAAAAATGAGGCACAGAATTTGTCGGGAGGGGAAGGTATATGGGTGTTGACCAATGTCGGCGGCGAATACGGGGTATCGTATTCGGGACCGTGGACGCCTTCGGCAGATATCGCACCGATGTATTACGATATTGCCAACAGTCCCGAAGCCAACTGGGGATATCAGGTCGAAGTGCCACCCCATGGATTGGGTGCGGGAGCAATTATGCCCAACTGGTATCCCGGTGCTGCGTTGCAAACCGACGCGCCGAGAACTGGTGTGCCTTATGAGGTCCTTAACCATCGGTGGGGTCAGTACATGGATGCCGATAAGGACGACCGCGCAGAAGATATCGTTTTTAGCAGGTGGACGACCAAACACGGTGTTACGATCACGCGCAAAGCCATGGCCTGGAGTTATCAGGGGTTTGACGATTTCTTTATTCTGGAAGTGGAATTTGAGAACACGGGCGATTCCGATGGCGATGGTGTGGCCGATGTGAACGGCGGTGCTGGACATAACCTGACCGGGGCGTATTTCTCATTTGTTCAGGGCTTTACGGTGAGCATGTCGGGCGAGGGCAATTGGAATAGCATCGGATCTGGCATGCCCGGATCGTATCAGCCACAAGACGATCAATATCGCTATACGGGTGCGCCGAATTACGACGGTCCTGCTGAATACGTCGATTTGAAGATGAACTACCAGTGGGATGGCGACAGTATCCAGCGTGCTGAAGAGGACACCGGGCAACCCGTTTATATTGAAAGCGTACACGGCAATGCGAAGAGGTTACCGGGCGGTGTGTTTGACGGGCAAATGAGATCGCCGCAGTACGTGGGCGTTGCGCCATTGGCCTATCGCGATGGTGGACCGTCGCATGTGTTCAATGCCAATGATCAGGGCAAATACGTGAATCCGGTGGGCGAACAACCCAGAACGTCAAAGTGGTGGGAAACGCGCGATTTCTGGGGTTTGAATACGGATTTGCCGAATTTGCAGAGCGATTCAGAGCAGGGCATTTACGAAACTTTTTCGGGAACAACGGATGCCAATCCAACTACCGTCAACGCGATGGCCAATGCACTCACTTTTGGGCCGTATAATCTGGCTATGGGCGAGAAGGCCAAGATCGTGGTGGCTTATGTCGCCGGGACAGGCGCGCAGGCGATATCCCGCGAGGGCCAGTCTGCGTATGCTGTGGATGTGCAGACATTTTGTTTGAAAGATATTCCACTGCCCGTAGAAGAACGATTGGCGCGGTTGAGCAAGGGCGAAGCCGCTCTTGTGGCGCATTTGAAGGCCGCGCAATTTGCGTACGACAATATGTACGATTTGCCCGATTATCCACCCGATGTGAAGTTTGCGCCTGGGGTGAATCAGGATGCCGAGATTACATTGACGTGGAACGACGATGCCGAATCGTCGGTAAACCCCGATTTTGGCGATGCCGATGTGGTGGGATATCGCGTGTTCCGGTCCGCTTATCAGGAATTTGGACCGTGGGAGCAGGTCGGTACAGTCACTGCCGGTACCTCCGGATCGACATGGGACTATTCGGGTGGTCAATACGTATGGCGCGATAATACGGCGGTTGCCGGGTTCCGATATTTTTACAATGTGCGGGCTTTTGCCAAGTCTCGCGACTCGTGGAGCAATGGCATGTCGAGCATGGGCGATTTGCCCGAAGAAGTGCAGGGTCATTTACAGGCTGGACTCGAAGGTGGATATTCTGCCCCCGAGCAGCGCGTGAATCTGGATCTCAGTCCGTTTCAGCCGGGTCTGGTGCCGTCATGGCCGGAAAAGCGCGTGCGCGTGGTGCCCAATCCGTTCAGTTTGTCGGAATCGGGTTATAATTACCAGAGTTCAAAAAAGATCCGCTTTCTGGGATTGCCTCCCAAAAGCCGCGTGCTGATCTTCAATGTGGCGGGCGATATTGTGGGTGAAATCCTGCACGACGATGCCAGTTCAGGAGAAGCATCGTGGTTCCAAATTGAACGCAATGTGACTTCGCCCGATGTGGCCAGCGGGATTTATTTTTACGTCGTTGAATCGCTGACGCCCGAAAGTATGGGGCAAACGGTGACGGGGACGTTTTACATTTTGAGATAGGGAGCCTGACATGAATAAACGAATATTGTTGGTGCTGATGATAGGGGTCGGGCTGATGACAGGACCGGCCTTTGCCCAGTCGGATTTTGGCGAATACGGTACGATTTTGCCGGTGAAGGGGCAGTCGTCGCTGGCATTTCTCAAAATCGGTGCGTCGCCCCGTGCCGTGGCTATGGGCGAAGCCTTTGTCGCGATGAACGGCGGTATTGATGCGTCTTTTTACAATCCCGGTGCGCTGGGATTTGTTTCGGGCGGTGAATACGCGCTGTCCTACACGCGCTGGCTGGTCAATTCGGGATTGTATTCGGGGGCGTTGGCTTATAAATGGGGCGGCAATACGTTTGGCGTTTCAATTGTGAGCTTTGTGCCCGAAGAGGTGGAGGAAACGACGATCTTTCAGGCCACAGGTACCGGGCGCATGATCCAGGGCGGCGATACGGCCATCGGGTTCATATTCGCGCGTCAGATGACCGATAAAGTGTCCTGGGGTGTGCAGGCGCGGTGGGTGCAGGAAGATCTGGTGCTCAAGACGACGAGTACATTTCAGTTTGATCTGGGCATTTCGGCATATACGGGCTATCGCAGTTTGCGTATTGCCGCTGCCGCGCGCAATGTGGGTGCCGATATTACTGTGGAAACCGAGCAGTATTCACCGCCGATCAATTTCAATTTTGGCCTGGCAGGTGAGGTCTATGGCGAACAGGGCGATCCGACGTATTTGACGCTTGCGGCCGAGACCATTATGGCTACTGATTACGGCCAGCGATGGAATTTTGGCGGTGAGCTTTGGATTTCCAATATGCTCGCATTGCGCGGTGGATATAAGGTTAACTACGACGTGGAGGATTACAGTTTGGGCGCTGGCCTGAAGTACGATTTTGGTGGGCGAGATATCCGCGTGGATCTGTCGTATAGCGATGGCGGCGTGTATTTCGATGCGCCGTTGCGCCTGGCTGTTAGTGGGTCGTTTTGATAGCGGTCTGTGAGTGGATCGCTGAGAGATCCTGAACCACAACGGGTGTGTGCAGGGGATGGATGCCTTGCACACACTTTCTTTTTGAGGTACATTGCGCGGGACATTCCTCCTGCATTTTTGAGAGATAGCGATGGCCGAGTTGAAAGCGATGGATCGGGACTTGCACCCGGAGAGCAAACACCTGAGCGTGACCACACGCGCTTTTTGCGTGGGGATTGCGGTGACGTTGCTGGTGAATTTGTTGCCCGCTTATTCGGCGTATATCGTGCATTCGTCGCGTATGGTTTTTGCCCATTTGCCGATGGCGACTATGGTGGTTTTTACGGTGCTGGCGTGGCCGTTGAATGTTCTGGTGGCGCGGGTAAAGCCGCAGTGGGCGCTGTCGCAGGGCGAGATGGTGGTGGTTTTTTCGATGGGGTGGATTGCCGGGGCTGTGCCAGCGGCGAATTTTATGGGTTTGTTTATCGGGGGGATTGCCGCGCCTTATTATTACGCGTCGCCGGAGAATCAGTGGGGCGATTATTTGTTGGATGGGTTGCCGCAGTGGGCTGCGCCGCCCAATCACGCCAATCAGATGACGTATTTTTTTGAGGGCAAGCCTCCTGGCGTTGATATTCCCTGGGATGCGTGGATGACGCCGCTTGTGTGGTGGGGTGTTTTTCTCATTGCACTGGCGCTGGTGAGCGTGGCGTTGATGGCTGTGTTGCGTCGGCAGTGGGTGGATCGAGAACGCCTGCCTTTTCCCCTGGCTGAAGCACCGCTGACGATGTTGGAAGAGGTCGAGGCTGGAAAATACAGGCTCCTGCATTCTCGCTTGTTCTGGGTTGGGCTGACCATTCCCGTGGTTGTGGTGGTGTGGAATATCGTGGGTTATTTTTGGCATACTTTTCCGCCTATTCCGTTGATGGACAGATGGGCGTTGCCACTTGGGCGAGGATTTCCGAGTGTTACGATCAAATTGAATTTTTTTGTGCTGGGGTTCGCGTTTTTTACCAATCTCGATGTGTTGTTCAGTTTGTGGTTTTTCTACGCGCTGGGCATTGTGCAAACCGGCGTTTTTGATCGATTGGGATATACTATTGGGGCGTCCGATATCTGGGGGTCTCGCGGTGGCGCTGCGTTGGGCTGGCAGGCGATGGGGGCTTTTTTTGCGTTTACGGCGTTGAGTATGTGGATGGCGCGTGCGCATTTGCGAGATGTGTGGCGCAAGGCGATGCGCGGCGATGATGATGTTGATGATTCGGATGAGTTGTTGTCTTATCGGGCGGCGGTGTGGGGTATTATTGTGGGGGCGGCTTTTCTGTTTTTCTGGTTGTGGCATTCGGGCATGTCCACGCTGGTAGCAGGTGTTTTTCTTTTTGCGCTGATTTTGATGACGGTGGGGGTGACGCGGTTTGTGGCCGAGTCGGGTCTGGCTTATGCGCGGATGCCTATTACGCCGCAGAGTTTTACTTTTTATACGATTGGTATTCGGCAGATGGATACCAATAGTGCCGCGTCTCTGGCGCTGTCTTATTCGACGTTTGGTCTGGGCAATACTTTTGGCGCTTCTACGCTGGCACATATCGCGCAGATGGGCGCGAGGCTCAAGCTCAAGACCCGGTCGCTGTTCTGGACAACGATGTGCGCCCTGGTGGTGTCGATGGTTATTTCGGCGGTGTTCACGCTGTATCTGGGGTATATGTACGGGGCGTACAATTTTAATGTTTATACGTTTAATTCCGGGAATGTGGTGATTTTTAGCAATGTGGTGAAGAAATTGCAAAATCCCTTTGGCATCAGTCTGGACAGGCTGATGTTTTTTGGTATTGGCGCGGGTCTCACTGTTTTGTGTAGTTTTTTGCGCTATCGGTTTTTGAGGTGGCCGTTGAGTCCCATTGGATTGACGGTGTTTACAACGGGTATTTTGCAGCGGCAGGTGTTTACGGTTTTTGTGGCGTGGATGGTTAAGTCCGTCTTGTTAAAAATTGGCGGTATTGGTCTTTATCGCCAATCTCTGCCTTTGTTTATGGGGCTGATGCTCGGTTATGTTCTGGGCATTGGGTTGATTTTTATTGTGGATGTGTTGTTTTTCTTTGGGCAAGGGCATCTTGTGCATCATTGGTGAGAGAAGTGTGATCCGCAGATGACGCAGATGAACGCAGATGAAAAAGAGGGGCTGAGGGTTGGGACTGACAACTGACCGCTAATTGGAGAACGCTCTATGAGTGAAACATCGGTTGAATACGTTGTGATTGGATGTTATTTGGCCGTGCTGGTTGGGGTGGGGATGGTGTTTCGCCGTTTTAATGAAAATGTGAGTGACTATTTTCGAAACGGTTGTAAGGGCACCTGGTGGCTGGTGGGGTCGAGTGCGTTTATGACGGCGTTTAGTGCGTGGACTTTTTCGGGCGCGGCGGGTGCGGCGTATGAAGCGGGCTGGAGTGTGCTGGTGATTTATCTGGCAAATTCAGTGGGTTTTGCGATTAACGGTTTGTTTTTAGCCAAATGGTTTCGACAGATCCGGGCGATTACGGGGCCGGAGGTTATTCGCCTGCGCTTTGGCATTTCGACACAACAATTTTACGCGTGGATGTCGTTTGTGATGCAAACCCTGTATTCGTCGCTGCATCTTCTGGGGTTGGCGATTTTCTGTTCGGCGGTGTTTGGATATAAAATTGAGCAGGTGATCGTGGTGGTGGGTGCGGTGGTGTTGGTCTATTCGCTAATTGGGGGTAGCTGGGCGGTGACGGCTACGGATTTTCTGCAGACGCTTATCCTCATTCCCATTACTATTCTGGTGGGGGTGTTGTGTCTGGTGAAGCTCGGCGGTGTGGGTGCTTTGTTTCAGGGCATTCAGAATATGGGGTTGTCGTCGGCTTATGGTGTGTTTAACGCACCTGACCAGTTTCCGCTGCGGGCTTATACGTATGCGTGGGCCATCGCGATGTTGCTGAAGAATGTGATTGGCTACAATACGCTTACGTCGGCGCAGCGGTATTTTCTGGTGAAGGATGGGCACGAGGCGCAAAAGGCGGCGTGGCTGGGCTTTGTGCTGATGACGGCGGGTGCTTTTATCTGGTTTATTCCGCCGATGACTGCGCGGCTTTTGTTTCACGCCGAGGTGATGGCGGTCGATATTCCCAAGGCTGCGGAAGCTGCGTATGCTATTGCGAGTTTGAATGTGTTGCCGCTGGGTATGACGGGGCTGATGGTGGTGGCGATGTTTGCGGCGACGATGAGTTCGATGGATTCGGGGTTGAACCGCAATGCGGCTATTTTTACGAATGATATTTATCCGACGCTGTGCCGGTTGTTTGGGAGAGTGGCTATGCAGGGCAAGAGCCTGATGCGGTTGGGGCAGGTGTTTTCAGCGGTGTTTGGTGTGTGTATTGTGAGTATTGCCACGTATTTTGCGAATACAGAGGGCAGAGGGGTGTTTGAACATATGTTGAATATCGGCGCATTGCTGGCTCTGCCGATGGCTGTGCCTGCGTTGATGGGGCTGTTTATTCGCACGTCGCCGAGTTGGGCGGCGATTGTGACGGTGTGTGTGACGCTGATTCCATCGGCATTCGGGTTTTTCAGTGCAGAGCTCTTTGGCGAGACCTGGTCATTTCAGCAGAAGGTGTTTGTCAATCTCACTGTGGGGATAGTGGTTTATTTGTTGACGATGCCGTTCTGGAATCGCACGCCGGAAGTTTATAAGAGGCAGGCGCAGGACTTTTTTGATCGCATGCTGACACCGGTTGATTTTGAGAAGGAGATCGGCATACCAAATGATTTGCGCCAGCTCAAGATTATCGGTAGTTTTGCTGCGGTTATTGGCGGGGTGATTTGTATGCTCGTCTTGTTGCCCAATCCTCTGATCGGACGTCTGGGGATTTTGTTTGTGGGCGGTTTTGTGCTGGGCGTTGGCGGTGTGTTTATATGGTTGGGAAAGCGCAGTGAGTTGGAGACCTCGCGGATTGAGGCGGCGGATTGATCTTAACAGTTTCTTAAGGAGGCATTGGTGAAAGCAGCACACGTTGTCGCTCATCGGCAGATTGAGATGTTTGAGGCCGATGAGCCGAATATTGAGGATTTTCCAGGGGGATCGATAAAGGTTAAGGCGCATATGACCGCGATTTGTGGGTCGGATTCGCCAAAGTTTGTATTGAAATATCCGGACGCGGTGTATCCGATGAATATCGGGACTTCGATTCACGAGTGTATTGGCACGGTGGTTGCGTCGTCGTCGGATCGGTTTCAACCCGGGGATTTTGTGCAGGCGCGGCCCACGGCGGGTATTGGTGGGCTGGCTGAGTATTATATTTCGAGTGAAAGAGTGGGGGTGCATCTCGCGGATTATAAACCGCTGGATGAATTGTTGATGTCACAGCCTCTGGGGACAGTGATTTGGGCGTGTCGCAAATTGGGTAATATTCTCAATTGGGATGCCGTGGTGGTGGGGCAGGGGCCAATGGGTTTGTTGATGACGCACTTGCTGAGCAATTTGGGGGCGAAGACTGTTGTGGCTGTGGATACGGTCGATTTTCGTCTCGAGGCAGCCAAAAAGATGCGGGCGACCCATGTGGTGAATTCCGATAGGGAAGATGTGGTGGGTGTTGTGAGAGATATTACGGATGGGCGCATGGCCGATCTGGTGGTGGAGATTGTGGGGCACAATCAGGATACGGTCAATTTGTGTCTGAATTTAACCAAACGTCTGGGTACGGTCCTAGCGTTTGGCGTGCCCGATGACGATGTGTATGCGTTTAATTATCGCGAATTTTTCAGTAAGAATGTGACGTTGGTCGGCTCTGTGGGGCCAGATTCGCTGAATGATTATCCCCTGGCTATGGATATGATCACACAGGGACGCATTGATGTCTCGCCGATTATTACACACCATTTGCCGTTTACAGAGGTGCAAAAGGGGTTTGAATTGTTTATCGATCATCGCGACGAGGCGATTAAGGTTGTGCTGGATTATGAATAGGAGGTTGCCATGCAGATGACCAAAGCTCAAAAGCAGCAGTTTTTCGAAGAGGGATATGTGCTTGTGCGAGGTGCTGTGCCAAAGTTGATGGCCGATCAAGCGCGCAAGGCTATTAATCGGCATATGCGTTATCGCGTGATGCAACAGGGACAAAATCCGGGGTTGAGCAATGAGCCGGTGATTACAGATTTGTTTAATAGATCGCCGCTTTGGGGTCTGTGCGAGTCAGTTGTGGGAGAGGGGCAGTTGATTCCGCCGCAGGGAGGCAATGTGAAGCTCAATTTTCCCGATGCAGAGGAGCGTCCGCTGACGCGAGGGCATCTGGATTTGGGTGGGAAGCTGAAGGATGGGTTGCTGAGTCGCGGTATGACGCTGCTGGTTGTGATTCTGGTTCACGATGTTCCGCGACCATTTATGGGCAATTTCTGTTTTTGGCCGGGGTCTCATCGCGCTTATGAGGCGGCGTTTCAAAAAGATCCCAATTATGTGGAGACAGCAAAGGCCAATCGCCGGATTCCCGATATCGATTTGCCGCATGGTCCGATTCAGTTTATGGGCGAAGCGGGCGATGCCGTGATCTGCCATCACCAGATGTATCACAATGGGGGCCCAAATCATTCGCCCGATATCCGTTATGCCGTGATTTTCAGACCCCGACACGTCAACTCGAGAGAAAATAGCACGGATGCTATGGCCGATATCTGGCGCGAGTTTGAAGGGTTGAATGATCTCAAAGAAGAGGCTATGGCGGTTTAGAGATTTGGTTCATCCAGCCTGATGGATAAAAGGTTCCCCCCGATGACAAGAACCCAAGGGGTTCTCTCCATTATGGAGTAGTCGGGGGGGTCATTTTTTCACATTAATTTTACAATCGTCATTGCGGCATGGTTTTGAGCCGCAATCTATAGGGGCATACAATTGAACTGAAGACAGTGCTCTATCTTGTGATGTTGTACTTCTTCCAATCAGGTACATGAACGGTCATCAATGCCTTAAATAATCTTCCGTGGTTGGGAACACGGAGGTGCAACAACTCGTGCGCGATGACGAAGTCCTGAAATCCCTCTTCTCGATCAGCCAGATCAATGGCGAGTGTGATGATCCCGGATGTTGAGCAGGAACCCCACTTCCGGGTCATGTGTTGAACGCGAACATGTCGAGGACTTACGTTTAATCGCCGCGCCCAGTATTCGACGCGGTCGCGGATGACCTTGCGCCGTTCATTAAACATCGGTGTCTGTGTCCAGAAGAATCGAAAGGACGCGATCTACAGCGCGGCTGCGCTCGTCTTTGTCCAGTTTTAGTAGCGGGAGATAGAGAGCCGCACGTAGTCGCCGTTGTTCGTCGGCGTTGACAGCCGCGTTGGGAAAACGGTTGAGAAGCGTTTCCACTTCCTGTGCCACGTTCAATGTCGATATGCCGACAGCCTCTATATTCGGATCGTTCTTTAGTGCCAAATGAATACCGAATGCACGCGGCGAAAGTCCGCTGTTCTGCGCGGCCTCGATAGCTTCCTCTTTTTCTTTTGCAAGGGCATCTAACTGATCCATCGCCGCGAGTGCGGTTATTTTGCGATTTTCCAAATCATCCAAAATGCGTTCAGCGCGTTCTTTCAAAGGTAGCAGAACAGACGCCATTTCCGATTCCTGTTCGACTTCTTGCCGCAAGCCGCGCACGAGGTTGAACACTTTGGCTTCGTGTAAGCCAGATTCGTTTTGGAGTGTTTTGAGCGTGTTTACGTCGAATGTCGCTGTCTTTGTCAGGTAGCCGAGACCTTCCTGGGTAGCGCTGTCCTGGACCAGGGCGCGTGTCTTGTTGGCTAAGTCTATCACGGGGGTAGTGCTGGTAGTATAGGCATTGCGTACGGCTGAATAAAGATTAGCGAGTTGCTTATAGGTGCCGATGTGGTCGCGCAGGTCTGGCGAAGGTGACAAAATCTCCCAGAGTGCCTCAATATCCTTGTATGCTTCGCAGAATGCTTTGCGCGACTCTACGTCTAAGAAACGTCCATAGATAATCCATTCGAGATGCTCGTCTGCGCTGCCATTTTCCCGGACAGTGAGGTAGTCCGTTTTCGCCTTTTCGATCTTGTCCAGAAAGCTATCCAACAGCATACCGAGATCCTCAATCACACCGCTGACGTCGGATGAGTCGAATCGCAATGCTTTTCTCAGTTCGCGGAGTACGCCGACGAAATCGACAATGAGGCCACTGGGTTTGCGGGTGCCGTTTGCATCTACATGCGGGCGGTTCACGCGTGCGATAGCCTGTAAGAGGACGTGATCGCGCATTGGCTTGTCGAGATACATGCAATAGAGAAGGGGTGCGTCGTAGCCTGTCAGTAACTTGTCGGTCACAATGAGAATCTTTGGGTTCTCTTCCGCCTTCTTGAACAGGCGGCGCGTGTCCGCCTCTTGATCCTCAGTGAGTTGAAGTTCCGCAACGAGTGGGCGGTCGATGATATCGGAAGTATTCTCTGTATAAACAGGTGCCGTCCAGTCGGATGGCAGGAGTTTGTCGAGTGCGCGTTTGTATTTGGCGCAGGCTTCGCGGTTCACGCCCACGAGAAATGCTTTGTAGCCGAGTGGAACTACGTTTTCCACAAAGTGCTCAGCTACGTATTTGGCGATCTTCTCGATGCGGTCATCGGCGGTCAGGAAGGTGCGTAAGCCCACGGCCTGGTCGAGGACCTTATTGAGTTCATCGACATCGGTAACGCCTTCGGCTTGAGCAAGTTCAAAGAATTCCTTGTCGAGTTGCTCAGTTGGCACAGTCATTTCACTTGGTGCCATGGTATGGCGGATCGGTAGCGTTGTTTCGTCTTCAATAGACTCACTGATCGAATACTTATCGAGATAGCCTTGCTCGTCATCGGCACCGAAGATCATGAAGGTACCTGCCCCATACTCTGTCCTGGCTATCGGTGTACCGGTAAAACCGATGATAGTGGCATTTGGTACCGCCGCCATCAGATACGTGCCGAGGTCTTTGGCGACTGAGCGGTGTGCCTCGTCTATGAAAACATAGATGTTGTCGCGGGTGTTGGCATTCCGCTCAATGCCCTCAAATTTGTGGATCATGGACAGGATCAAGCCGCGTTTGTCGGTTTTGAGCAGGTTTCGGAGGTCGTCTCTGGAGTTTGCACGCCATACCGCGATGTCCTGTTGTTGCATTTCACCGAGCAGGCGTTCAACCCATTCCTTGAGTTGTCCTTCGAGTTCTCTGCGATCTACGACTACCACCACGGTTGGCGTGTGGAACCGTTCCTTGTGTTCCAGAATCAGGCGTGCGGCGGTGAGTAGTGTAAAGGTTTTGCCGGATCCCTGGGTATGCCATATCAACCCGCGACGCCTGGATGGTTCGGCACAGCGTTCGAGAATGCGGTCGATTGCGCGGCGTTGATGCTGGCGCAGTACAGTCTTTCGAGTCTCGCCATCTTCTACATAGAAAAGTATCCAGTCGCGTAGCGTGCGTAGAAAATCTGTTGGCTCAAAGAAGGACTGTACAGCGAAGCGATAGGTCTCATCAGGGCGTTCCTTCCAGCGAGCCATGAAGCGACGCGAGGTGTTCCAGGTGACACCGTACCAGTATTCGAGGAGATGCGTGACGTTGAAGAGTTGCGCCATTCCCATCAACTCAGGCGTCTCCATTTCATAGCGTCGCAGTTGGGTGATACCCCGTTCAATGGCATTGGCGGTCTTCGGGTTCTTGTGTTCGACAATGGCCACTGGTATGCCGTTGATGACAAACATTACGTCTGCCCGGTTGCCCTTACGGGATGGAGGTTTGATCTTCCATTCCCATGTGACGTGAAAAATATTGTTGGCTGGATGCTCAAAATCGATGAACTGGACATGCCGTTGTCGGTTTTCAGACTCATCATACCATTGCCGCTCACCGCGTAGCCAATTGAGCATCTCGCGATTTCCCTCAATCGTCGGTGGAATCGCCTCTATCCGCTCAATGATCTGACGGATGGTGTCAGCAGACATCCACGGATTGAACTCGGCGAGCTTTGCTTCGAGTTCGTCACGAAATAGCATCTCCGCTTCATCGCCGCGCTTCTGTCTGGCATCACTGGGCGAGATCGCGGTCCAACCGATCTCGGCTGCGTGGCGAACCATGGGGAACTGGACAGTGCCAGCCTCTGTGATTTTTAGGTCGGTCATGTTGTGGTTTCCAGAGTTTGAACGCATTTTTGGGGTTGACACGGGCGATGTGCCTGCTCATATTTGTTTTGTCGGGTGCCCGGGATGAGTTCGATATGATTCATTCAGCCCGACGACAAAAGGTTCCCCCCCGATGACAAGAGCCCAAGGGGCCCTCTCCTGTAGCGGAGTAGTCGGGGGGGTCATTTTTTTGGGCCAACGAATACATCAGTAGTACCGCGTCTCGTCCCGAAAGATGTCCAACTGACTACGCACTGCTTTCCGAATTTGGTCGAACCATGTTGTTTCTCCGGTCTGTAATTTCCGATACACAGCCCAGCAACAGTAGTCGGCGACCTGCAACCCATAGTGGGAACGGGAGTCATGATGGAGAATGCGGTACTTTATGTCAGGGGACAATTTTTCGGTTAGCGCAAGTTGAATACCCTTCTCAATGGCCTTTCGCCGCTTGTTCACTGGTATAGTATCGGTAATGACAATGATTTCATGAGTATTCACCGCGAACTCCTTGGGCAGCACAAACTCCAGTAGATGGCCCAACATTTCCGGATAGAAATGCCTGTCTTCTCGTAACGTTGGGCTGGTTTTGGCCTTCTCGACCACCAGGCAGTCAATACATAAGCTATTGAGATGGTTGCCGATGATATCAAATACTTTGCCCCGCACATGTTTGTTGTCATCGGCGCAGTGGAAGTATTCGTTCTTCAAACCGTATTCTATGCAGTCGTACTTGTAATCGTCAATCAGTTGACACCACCCAAAGGGTCTCCTCATGCTGACGCTGGTCAGGACGAAATAGCGGGTTCCATTAACGCTGAAATCGAAATTTCCGGCTTCATCAAGAAAAATATAGGCGCAACGGGTCTCCACGTCCTCTCCTATACGGATTTTCTTTCTCTATCTGGGAGCGTTAAGGCGAAATAAGACCCCAATAAGACCCCAATAAGACCCCAATAAGACCCCAATAAGACCCTAATAAGACCCTAATGAGACCCCAATAGTGCTCCTGTCTCCAGACTATCTGCATGTCAGTCCAATATACATCAGTCCACTATTCTTCTGCCGCGGTCCGTTGGACTTGTTTCAGTTCTATTGCGCCCCTATTACGCCCTTATTACGCCCCTATTGCGCTCCATTGCGCCCCCGAACATGTATCAGTCCGATTCCGCGCGTGCCCCCAGGTCCTGTAGACTCGACGAGCCGGCTGTTCACCAATCCCTCCAGCACTCTCCGCACTTGACGCTGGGAGACGTCAGAACAAAGGTGCTCAAAGTCCTGAATGGTCAAACTGCCCGCTCGACAATAAGTTGCGACCCTGTTCTCCGAATCCAGGTGAGTAGGCAGTCGAATAAGCCAGAATAAGCCAGTCGCAGTCTCACAGGCGTTTCCAGCGCGCTTCCCGCCGAGTTCCTGTCGTGCGCTTGAACTCCAGCGTTTCGGATTCACCGGTTTGGGCTAACGCTGAGATTTCATCAAGGGTCATGGCCATATCCTAATCTGGGTCATACTACAGGTTCATTTCTCCATAATTGCGTCTTCCATGAGATGCAATGCGACTGATAGCAGAGAAATAGATTCGTCCGACGGTGTCGGTCCAATTGCAGGAATTTCGTCAACAAATGCTAAGTACGCCAATTTTGCAGACAGTGTCTGCGAAATCTCAGCGTATTTAGTAGATTTAACAGACAGTATCTATTGAATCTTCTCTCTCGACGGTTTGGGCAAAATCCGCGACGCTGTCGCGGAAATCTTCCACCTACTTCATCCGCGCCAAACGCTCGGTGTATGACCCAAGATAGGCAGCAAAAGGATGCGATGAGGGCAGGCGAGTATCGCACCAATACCTGATGTCCCATCCCGATTCCACTAAGTCGGAGCCAGCAAATACGAACTCCAGCGTGTCTGCAAAAAAACGCGCTACATCAGGGTCCACATCAGTTCCACTCCCATGAACAAGGTAATTCCGGTATTTGACCGCCTCATCTATTACTATGTCGATATCCGGAATCTTATCTCCGATCTTTTCAGTCAAGACTTGAGCCCGATACTTTACCTTGTCTCTGAGCGAACGCATGTGAAGACGACCAAGGGCATTCATGGCGGGTTCCATTGACGCTGAAGTCGAAGTTTCCAGACTCGTCGAGAAAGATGTAGGCGCAGCGGTTCATTCAGTCATGATCAAACGAGTTCTCCCGCACTATGTGCCGTAATACCTCGGCGATGGGAAAGTTCAGCGCGGCCAGTCGCTTGCATTCCTTGGGGATCATGACGGAACCCCAGAGCCATCCGGGGCACCGGCAGGCTTGTTCTTGGTGATCCAGGGGAACAACTCCCGCTGTTCGGGAGAGCCGATTTGGAAGTAGTCGAGGTCATCGCTGCCTTCGTTCCCCTTGGCCACTAGGACCACCTCAAGCGCGGGTTCCCCGTTCGCCATCCTGATGACCTTGGCTATCTCCACGCCGATCAGCCGCAGCTTCGTGCGTGTATTAGGGCGGAATGCGACGTTGAATTTGTTCTTGTCCACTATTGACGGGTAGCACCAGGCGTCCTGCATCGCGGGCGGGAGATCGAAGTAGTTCTTTGCAATGATCTCCGAAATCCGGTAAAGATACTCAGTGCCCGTACCTACATCACGGGTGAACTCATCACGCAGAAACCCTTGGAGCATCTCAACCTTCAGCGCGTCGGTGTCGTCGATACCTTCTGTGTCGGGCTGCCTGCCGATAATCGTCACGTTCACGTCCTCGACTGCCTCGTACACGATCAGACTGAACCATTCTCCGTCGGGGACCTTAAGTTCGTCAATAGCCACGCGCGGGTCGATTGGCGAGGTATAGAGGAGTGGTTCGTGTTCCTTGTTCAACCTCCCGATTGGTACAACCTCCCGAGGCGGCTCCCAGCAGTCATCGATCTTCGACATTGATCTCAAGGGAATCGTGTGATCGTCCTTGGCAATGCCCCTGACCCGGTAGAAACGGGCTCCCGCAGGATACTGGCCGCTCACAGGCTGCAGCACACTGATCGTTCCGTTCGGCGTGTCGAACATGACGACCTGCTGAATGGCTTGTACCATGTCTCTATACGAAAGCAAGCCGAAGTTGAGCTTCCTGAAGTCGGAGATGCGCTGGTGCAGTTCGCGCACGTCCACGTACGGAAGGAACTTTGAGTTCAGTTCCGCCTGGACGGCCTCAAGTGAGTTTCTCATTTCGAACCGAGCCTGCTCCATCGCTTGATTGAGCTGTTCTATGAACTCTCGCATACTATTCCTCCGCTGAAGTAGCCGTCATGAGTCTAGGCTCCCCACCCGTATCTCCCCCGTCATCAGCTTGTGCAACAGTGCCTTAAACAAATCGTCAAGCACCGCACGTTTCTTTCGATGTAGATCAATCTTGTTATTGATGACGTTGAGAATGGTAATGATCTCCCGCTGTTCGTCTTTGGGGGGAATAACAACTGGCCAAGGTGTGAGAAACTGAATGTTGATATTCTTTTGCGTTCCTTTTGGAGCGAGTTCATCCATTTTTTTTTGTTGAGTTTGCAGAAAGTATTCTAGAAACTCGGCATTAAGTGAATGATTTGGCGTTATTGCAATGAGGCTATCAGGACAAGCACTGTCGAACTGTAAAACCCCTGTAAATCCAATGTTTGCGGCGATCGTGATGAGAATTGTTCCCGCAGGAAAAACGCGACTTATTGCAACGCCATCTTCGTTGAGTGTTTGGACAAATTCGCGGATACGGCCACCGGACCGGACGACATCTCCAGTTTGGACAAACGGCATCGCGCCACCATAAAAGCGCGGTTCGTTCCTCGGACGGTGCATAAAGCGTCCGCGTTTGAGCTGCGCGACTTCTCCCAATGTTGAAACCTTCCAACTTTCCGGTATAAGCCCGATCTCAGTTTCCTTTTGCGCCTCGCCTCGCAGGCCCCGCGTGAAGAGCGTATGCATTGTGGATCGTTTTAGATCTGTAGCCACTTGAAGCTGTTCATCCTGGAGCGAAATAGCATCATCGATCCGCCGGAGTATCCGTGCAATATTGCGCTGTTCGCCGATTGGTGGTATTGGAATATTTTTTTCTTTTAGTGCTTTGAAGTGTCTATTATATCCCCGACTTGGTAGATTGATCGCTCTACAAGCATAGTAGAAGAACAATGGTTCAATCCCAGCTTTGGGCTTCAGTAGTTGTGTCCCGTCGGCACCTCTAACGAAAGGAAAATCTATATATTTGAACACACGGGTATGATCCCCAAAGATCACTATTGGAAGGTCTATCGAAATCAAGACGCTGTCATCGTCGGTCCATCCTGCAATCAAATTCTGTCCTTGATCGATAATTGGATAGCTACCTGATGGTTTGTAGTCCCGTGCCAGAACCTTCGGTATCTTGCGGAAAGAAAGACTCTCCAAACAACTTTCTACGGTTTCTGTTGACCAATCAATCATTTTTTTTCCTTTATGAGTGAGGCAAATATTCTCAAAATATCATTGGTCAGTAAGGAATGGTGTCTTGTCGGGGCCGTTGCGAGCGGCGGCGGACATGGTTTTTCCTGCGCCGATCTCGAACAGTTCCCCAAGAGGACGCCAGGTCCAGGCTTCGTTCATTATAAATTCGCCATTCTTTTTAGTCGCACGGCGGGTAGCCTCTTCAATTGCTGATTCAACGGATCTACTTCGATGCCGACGGATTCCAGCGCAGTTACGCCCAGCAGTGGCTCCGTGTCGGCCTCGCCGAATATGATCGTTCCGCCAACGAACTCGCCCATGAACTCTATTTTGGCAACGGCGACATCCACTGCGATCTCGCTGCCGTCGGCCAGTTCATACACGCGTTTTCCCTCAGGTTTGAGGCCGATGGCTTCGAGGTGCGGCCTGGGCACCAAGGAATCCGTCGCGCCTGTATCCACCAGAAAAAGCCCTTCCCAGAACTTGTCCTGGTCAGCGGGGTTTGTAATCCTGACTGTTACGTGTGTTGCGCCCATGTGTTCCTCCTTTGCATCGCAGGGTTCATTTCAGTTTTGCCAACATCATTGCCAAATGCCCGTCAATCTCACGGGCTTCTTCATTCAGTTTGTTCAAGTCTGCAATAATCTCTGAGATAGGCCGGTGGTCAAAGGCGTCCGTCTGCCCTGCCCACCGGCTCGGGCTGAGGTTGTAGTCTGCTTCCACTACTTGCTCCCGCGTGATGACTGCGACCTCGCCTTCAACTGGTTCGCCTTTGAGATAGGCGGCTGCGAGTGGGCGCAGGTCTTCTTCCGGGATATAGTTTTTCGGACGGCCCTTACGCACGCGCTGGCTGGCGTTGAGGAGCACGATTTTGTTCTTTCGTGAGGCAGGCTTTCGCTTTGAGAGGACGATGATCACGCCAGCGGCGCTGGTGTTGTAGAAGAGGTTGTCCGGCAGCAGGATCACGCCGTCAATCAGGTCGTTCTCAACAAACCACTTGCGGATGTTGCGTTCTCTGTCCTCATTTCTGGAACCAGATCCGCGCGTCACTGCGCCGGTGTCGAGTACCACTGCCGCACGTCCACGCTCGCTCAAGCATGTGAGTGTGTGCTGAAGCCAGGCCCAGTCGCCTTTGCCGGTGGTGACGCCGCCCTGGGTGCGGAAGCGGTCGAAGGGATCGTCGGTAAAGATGTCCGGGTTGAACGGTTGATTCCACATTGGATTGGCGACGACGATGTCATAAGTGCGGATTTTACTGTCTGCGGTTTTGAACTTCGGATTGATCATGGTATCGCCTCGCTCGATCTCCGCTTCCATGTCATGGATGATGGCGTTCATTTTGGCGACCGCGTAGCTTTCGGCTTGTAGCTCCTGTCCATAGAGTTTGAGCGGCACGCGGCTGATGGGATCGAGTTCGCGGGCGACGAGTTGGAGCTTGACGAGCAGACCAGCCGAACCGCAGGCATAGTCGTGGCATTCCTCACCGGGTCTTGGACGCATGATGTGCGCCATTAGAAAACCGACTTCGGTTGGGGTAAAAAATTCGCCCGCGCTCTGGCCGGAGCCTTCGGCAAATTTTCGCAGGAGAAACTCGTAGGCACGTCCGAGGAAATCTGGCTGAACGTCGGCAAGTCCCAGGCGGTAGCGTGGATCCGAGAAGGTTTCGACAACTTCGGTGAGTTTTGCTGCGTTAATGTCGCGCTGTCCATTGCGCTCGGCGGCGAAATCCACAAGGTCAATGACGCCAGAGAGCGAGGGGTTATATCGCACGATGGCGCGGACAGATTTTGTCAGGTGCTCGCCAATATCCTTCGGGCGTGTGCTTCGCCCCTGGTCATCAGGCCAATCATAACTCTCTCGCCCATTTATGACAGCCCATCGCGCCTCGGGTGGCAGGTAGAAGCGCAGCAGGTTATGGTCAGTTTCGGCTATTTCCAGGGCGGTCTCCTGGTCGCCGTATTCCTCTGCGAGACGCTCGATTTCGTCGTCGAAGACATCGGACAGGCGTTTGAGAAAGAGAAGGGGGAGTAGATAATCCTTGAACCTGGCCGCGTCCTTTTCACCTCGGATGGAGCAGGCCGCGTCCCACAGCATCTGTTCCATGGTTTTCGTGGAAGGAGCTTTGGAAACGCGCCGTCGTCTTGTCACTTGCGCTGCGGCTTCGACTGGTTCTGCGGCAACTTCCGCCATGTCGATTCCCGCCTCGTCTGCGAGTGCGACGATGGCCTCTCGCGCTGCCTTCTGAGGCTTAGTTACGCCACCTTCCCAGCGGTTGACGGTGGCGAAGGCAACGCCGAGTTTCTCCGCGAGTTGCTCTTGTGTGAGGTCAAGATGGGCGCGAATCGCACGTAAAACAGCCGAAATGTCGTGTATTTTTGTTATGTTTGTCATATTTACAGTATAACAGATTGCAAATAGGCTGTCAATATTCTTTTCATTACCATTCGACCGAACAGGCATGGATCGTTGTTTTTATTTATGCGACACAGAGCAGGGGATTTTTTCGCATTGACACGCGAGGTTCTGTCGTCTATTATGCGTGAGCGTTCTCTGAGAATCTGATCGTAGATGAACTGCTGGCGCAGTTGTAACCTCTTCGTAGATTCGTCTATTCGTAGATTCGTTGATTCGCTTGGGGAGATTTGCGATGCAGAGTAAGATATTGGGTAGAACGGGGTTGGAGGTTCCAATCGTCAGTTTTGGTACGGCATTTCTCGCTCGTGTGATGGGGGCAGATGGTCATTTTTTGCCGGGTGTCGATGAAGATGTGGGCGTAGAGAATGTGGTGGCTGCTATTGAGGCCGGGTGTACGCTGGTCGATACGGCACCGCTTTACGGGAATACCGTGAGCGAGAAGATTATTGGTCGTGCGTTGCGCGAACGCCCCGATCTGGCTGAAAAGTGTACGGTGACGACAAAAGTGGGAAGATCGGGAAATGAATACGATTTCTCTTTCGACGGGGTGATGCAGCAGGTGGAAGACAGTCAGGAGCGGTTGGGGTTGGATGCGTTTGACGTGTTGTACATTCACGATCCGATGGATTTTCCAATGCAACAGGTGATGGCAAAAGATAGTGCGCTTGGGGCGTTGCGCAAATTGCAGGATGAGGGTGTGGTGCGCTTTGTCGGTATTGCTGCGAATGATCCCGATTCAAATGGTCCGTACATTGATACGGGCGAGTTTGATGCTTCGGTGGTTCCCGATGCGTGGAGTTTGTTGAATCGCACGGCGGATACACTCATTTTTCCCGGTGCTGAAAAACACAATGTGGGGATTGCGCTTGCTACGCCTCTGGAGCGCGGTTTGCTGGCGACGGGACCCTTGCCCGGGCATTCTTATGTGAATCGCAATTTTAGTCAGGCTGTTTTGGATCGGGTTGGAAGGATAAAAGCGCTTTGCGACGATTATGGCATTCCACTGGTGGCGGCATCGCTGCAGTGGTGTACAAGACATCCGTTGATTGCAACGGCGATTTGCGGGGGGCGAAACAAAGCGGAGACGATTCAAAATGCCGAAGCTGGCAGTATTGAAATTCCCGAGGCGTTTTGGGATGATCTGGAGCCGTTGATCCAGGATTGGGATCAGGGACATGTGGTGAAGGTGGGGAAGTGAGAAGTGTGAAGGATGAAGTGTGAAGTGAATTGGTCAGTAGGGGCGACCCCCTGTGGTCGCCCGATGAGCTGGGCGGGCTGACCGCCTTTTAAGGAGAATACCATGACAGAGCAGGAGATTTTGAAGGAGTTGGAGAATTTCGATACGCCGTCTATTACAAATGTGGTGGCGACGTATCCGAGTAATCCGTTGTGTTTGGGGCTTTATAATCCGTGGGTTGAGAACTGGTACACGGATCAGACGATTAAGTGTATGTATCCAGAACTCGGCCCGCGGTGCGGGTATGCTGTGACGTGTACTTTTGGGTTGCCGGATGCGGGGTTTAGTCGGTTGTCGTTTATGGATGTGTCCGAGGCGCTGGATGCGTCGCCAAAGCCGACGATACTGGCGCTGGAGCAGAAGTTTCCGCCGGAAATTGCGGGTAAGGTGGGGCTTGCGGGCGGCAATATGACGACGACGATGAAAGCGTTGGGGTGCGTGGGGTGTGTGTCAAATGGACCGTCGAGAGATATCGATGAAATCCGTCCGATGGAATTTCAGTATTTGCTGACGGGTATATCGCCGGGGCATGGCGATCAGGCTGTGCAGGCGGTGAATGTGCCGGTGTCGATTTGTGGCATGGATGTTGCACCTGGCGAGATTATTCACATGGATGAAAATGGCGCGGTTAAGTTTCCCGCAGATCGGATGGCGGAGGTGCTGGCGAATGTGAAGGAACTGATCGCAGGGGAAGAGGCGCTTCAAGCGCGCGTTAAAAAGGCGACCAATATCGCCGAGTTGCGCGCGGCTTATCGCGGTGAAGAATACGGAGATGATGAGGAAGAATAAAAGGAAAAGATCAAGGCGGGATCCATGAGACGTGTGTTGATCTACCTTCTCGGTGCAGTGATTGTCGTTGCCGCAGTTTTCGTCTATCTGTTTTCTCACCCCGATATTGTAGCTCGGGTCTTTTTTGGAGCGGTTCCCGTACCAGTAGAGATCAATCTCAAGCACGCTCACGACCTGCCTGTTGCCGACGAGAAGACCGTGGCGATCGTGGCGGCTGCAAGGCTCTTTCTTGACTCACTGGACGACAATCAGAGACAAGCGGCGACATATCGGTTTACCGATAACGCACAGCGTTCAAATTGGTCCAACTTTCCTGAGGGTATGGTTCCGCGTGGTGGTGTAAAGCTCGGTGTTCTCTCTGCAATACAGCGGGCGAATCTCGATAAGCTCCTTGGTGAACTCTTGAGTGAAGACGGTGTGAAAAATATCACTTATCAACTGGCCGCAGCAGACTTACTGATCTCAGGAGACCTGTTCGGCGTCATGAAATACGGCAGTGAGTACTTTTACGCTGCATTTCTCGGTGAACCGTCAAGTACAGAGCCCTGGATGTTCCAGTTCGGCGGGCACCATCTCGCATTAAACGCCACAGTATTCGGACCGAACGTTTCCTTTTCACCGATGCTGACTGGTGGCCAACCGCTGCACTTGCGCCTTGACGGTGACGAAATCTTCATTACGCAGAGGGAAACTGCGGCAGCGCAAGCGTTCATGAATAGCCTTACGGACGAACAGAAAGGACAAGCCGTTCGTGCAGAGCAGCCCATCGACCTCTTGCTGGGGCCAGGAAAGTATGGTGCAACAGTTGCGCCGGAAGGTATTAAGGGAAGCGAACTTACAGCTATGCAGAGAACGTTACTCCTGGATGTGATCGAGGCCCGTTTGGGTTTCATGAACAATGACGACTATGCTGAGAAAATGAAAACCGTGGTGGCCGAGATCGAGGACACATACTTTGGATGGTGGGGGCGGCAGGGTGTCCTGGGCGCCGCGTATTTCCGCGTGACCAGCCCGTCCATGGTAATCGAATACGCGGTTCAAAACGGCGAAGGCACCATAGATCATGCTCACAGCATGTATCGTGAGCTTGATAACGACTACGGTTCCGCGTGGATCGGGGCCGAATGAATCCAACGAGACAGTTCATGCGCGCGTTGAGAAGGCGACCAATATCGCCGAATTGCGCGCGGCTTATCGCGGTGAAGAATACGGAGATAATGAGGAAGAATAAATGGAAAAGATCAAGGCGGGTATTATTGGATTTGGGCGGGTGGCAGGCGGTCATCTGAGAACGATGCGCGAGACGGGTTTGTACGATGTGGTGGGGGTGTGCGATATTACGGAATCCAGGCGGGAAGAGGCGGTTGCCGAGGGCCTGCGTGCGACCGGTGATCTCGATGCTTTTCTCGGTAGGGCCCCAACGCGGCCGGCACTTGAACTTTTCGCCCGAGGTGGTATGCTTTGGCCCCTTCAACAACCGAGAACACTGGACGAAAGAAGCTGTCCGGCCAGGGGTCAGTAGTGGCTGCGGCGGAATGAAGGCATAGGGAATGGCCCCGATCGAGTTAGCCCCCAGGAGAGCAAATGACAGCTGAAGCGAAAATAAAAGGGCGCAAGTACAAGGCCTACACCCGAAAAGATATTGACAAGATTCCGCAACTGAAGGCTCTGCCTCCCAACGAGATCCTCGCCATCAAGGCCGTGTCGGCGGTGTTGCCGTTCCGCGTCAACCGCTATGTCATAGAAAAGCTGATCCGCTGGCAGGACGTTCCCGACGACCCCATCTACCAACTGACATTCCCGCAGCCGGGCATGCTGGATCGCAAGGATCTCTCCAGAATGATGGAGCTGGTCTGGCGCAAGGCCCCGGCCAAGGAGGTCGAGGCGGCGGCCCGCCAGATACAGGCTGGACTCAATCCCCATCCCGCCGGACAGATGGAGTTCAACGTCCCCCGATTGGGTCAGGAACCCCTTCAGGGAATGCAGCACAAGTATCGGGAGACCGTGCTCTTCTTTCCCAGCCAGGGCCAGACCTGCCACGCCTACTGCACCTACTGCTTTCGCTGGCCCCAGTTCGTGGGCATGGACGAGCTGAAGTTCGCTTCCAGGGAATCCGAGAAACTGGTGGACTACCTGAAGCAGCATCGCGAGGTGAGCAGCGTGCTCTTCACCGGCGGGGATCCCCTGGTCATGAAGACGGCTGTGCTGCGACGTTACCTGGAGCCGCTACTCTCTCCCGAGCTTCAACACGTGGTCAGCATCAGGCTGGGGACCAAAGCCACCGCCTACTGGCCCTATCGTTTCCTCACGGACCCTGACGCCGACGACCTGCTCCGGCTCTTCGAGGAGGTACGCAGGGCGGGCAAGCACCTGGCGGTCATGTCGCACTACAGCCACCCCAGAGAACTGCAGCCCCGCGCGGCCCGGGCGGCCGCTCGCCGGATCCTGGCGACCGGAGCGGCCATTCGCTGCCAGGCTCCCCTCATCCGGCACGTCAATGACAACCCCGAAGTCTGGGCCGACCTGTGGCGATCCCAGGTGCGACTCGGGGCCGTGCCCTACTACATGTTCGTGGAGAGGGATACCGGCCCCAAGAACTACTTCGAGGTGCCCCTGGCCGATGCCGCCGAGATCTTTCGCACCGCCTACAAGCGGGTCTCCGGACTGGCGCGCACCGTCCGCGGACCCTCAATGTCGGCCACTCCCGGAAAGGTGGTCGTGGACGGAGTGGCCGAGGTCTACGGACAAAGAGTCTTTGTGCTCAGGTTCCTCCAGGGAAGGGACCCGGACTGGGTCGGCCGGCCCTTCTTTGCCCGATACGATCCCGAAGCCACCTGGCTTGACGACCTGAGTCCCGCCTTTGGCCAGAAGCGGTTTTTCTTTGAGCAGGTCCTGCGGCAAATCAAGAACACGGGAGAATCCCAGACCTGGCGCAAGCGGCGCCCCTCCCAGCAGCGCCTGAAGATCTTCGGGGACGTTGACTGGGAATGAGCAGGATTGCAGTCCTGGGGAATCTCAGTACTCGATGGGCCGTTGTTCGAAGTGGCGGTGAAGCCGATATTCGATCTTGCAGTCCACCCGCAGAACCGAGGAATCGAATTCCACGTCGGGATCTCTCTTCAACAGCTTGACCTCCACCAGATTGCGCCCATTCCTGGGAAAGTGTTCGGGACCCAGGTGGTAGTCGAAGGCGTAGCCGTAGGCGCCGAGGGAATGCGAACTGGACTGGGGACCTATCAATCGATAGGTCATGTCGACTTTTTTGAGAATCGATTCGGGAAGCACCTGCCGATTGAAAGCGACCTCTACCCGATCGTAGTCCGGGATGAGGTTGCGCAGGCGCACCCGCAGCACCACCGACTTGACTCGCCCCAGCTTGTGCCAGTGGTGCAATCGGTCGGCTACGTAGAAGGATACCTGGACCGGGCGATCGACCTCGATTTTCTGAGGGAGCGGCTTGGAACGGCCAGGTAGCCAGTTCAGAGAGGCATCGGGCCGGCGGTTGGAATGGGCCAAATAGACCTTGTCGGCGGTTTCCAGCAGCTTCGGATGCCCCAGCGGTCGCAGAGTTTCATACTCGTGAGCCGTCCAGGGCCATCCGTTGGGAGCCCAGAGATGGTCTCCGATTCCGAATCCGTCCACCCCCTGGTCCCAGGCGTTGGCCGCGCCGGCCCAGATCATTGAGGGTGTGGCGTATCGAGCCAGGGG